>DASPOR010000121.1 GCA_035625915.1 Alphaproteobacteria bacterium
GGATTTCATCGCCTTGCGGGCGGACATGGACCTGCTTTCCTTCATTTCCAATTGCCCACAGATGAATAATCCCTGCACCGGCGGCCGACCGACGCCAATCAAGGTGGAGATCAGCGTGCTCTGACAGCACGGCGTCGCAGCCGCGCACCAAAATGAGTTCGTGTGGTGGATTTGAAGCTCCTAAACGCGGATGCCACCAAAATGACAGGAACTTCAAATCCGCCACACTAGTCCCAGGCGACATAAGCGCGCGGAGGATTGGGTGTTACGAAGTTTTCTCCGCTGGCGCGGGCGGTGGTGAAAAATCCGAAGCTGTGGGGGTCGCCAAAGATATCGTTGTAAAAGATCCTTCCATAAATGTTGACGTCCACGCCAGGGGGCGGCGTTTCGCGGCGGATTTTACTTAGATCTATCAATGTAAGCGGGTGATCCCGAACCCCGGGCGGAATCCACGCGACAAACCGAATCTCTGTGTAGTCGGGCGCGTTCGGAGGGTTCCCGGCCGCACACCAACCCATGCCGATTTTGGTGATTTCGCCGGGTGTTCTGCCGCCGTTATGCACGACGAGCCGGAACATTTTTCGATCTTGGGATGGGGAGCCGCCGCCCGCGATAAAAGCGCGCTCGAGTTTCGTGAAGCTGAGTTTGGCAAGATTAGCGGACTCGCTCGCTGAGCGGGCCGAGGTTTCGGCGCGGGCGGTGCCCTTTTTGATCAGGAGCAGTTGCCATAGGAACATGACGACCTGAAGAACGAGGACAACCACTTGCACGGCGCCGACCACGATCAGCCCGTGGGTGAATCCACCAAGCGCATTCGTGGCCGTTACAAGGCGATCGCCTGAGGCGACAAGCTGATTGGTCGCATTGACGAGGCTTTCGACAGCCTCAGCCGCCTTGGCTTCGGCTGCTGCGGCCTGTCGCTGTATCTCGAGCGTTTCCTTCCTCTCGTCTTTGGCCTGATCGTCAGGTGGGCTGAGCGGGGTCGACTCAACCTTCTGTACCGGCACCGCCGGCACCCCCGTGATACCTTGGTCGCCTTGACGTGCTGGCGACTGCTTCTGCGGAACGAGTGACTGGGGCTGCGGTGTGCGGGAGCCGGGCGGGGTTTGCTGAGCGCCGGCGGTCGATGCCATTGCGATGAGGACCGCGACGGCAATGCTTGCTCCAAGCCTCATGGCGACCTCGGCATCGTTTGGTTGATTTACCAAAGACCTCGGAATTCACGAGAGTATTCTATCTTGTTTTTTCAACTCGACGGCCGCCGCAAGAATGTTCTTAAAATGTTCTCATGGTACGAAGACGGCATGGAGACATCGTTACCGTGGCGGACGCCGCAGAATCCCGACGTTTCCTGTGGATTCTTTGCAAGTCCTGCGGCCACGCATCGAGGTTCGACCCCCGCCGGATACTGAAACTTTTGCGCACCGATATTTCGCTGGACGACGCCGGCCGCCGGTTCGCGTGTCGGCGCTGCAATCATCGAAGTGTTGCTATCGTGGTCGACGATCGGGCGTTACCTCGGCGAGACTGAAAGGCAAAGGGCCGCGCACCCAGCTCGCTGATGCCGTCGCCCAGAGTCCCGTCGTGTTTTTTTGCCACGTGTCAACGTGTCGACGACACCGAATTCATTCTGCGCAGATTGCGAGCCACGACATCGAGATACCAGCCGTGATGCGCAACCTCCGCCTTGGCGGGGAGCTTTGCCAGGTCGAACCAATGGATTTTTGCGATGGACGGGCGTATCTCCGCCGCCACGGCGTCGTCGATTTTCAGCAGATAGTGCAATGCCAGGTGCCAAGATCCGTCGTTGCCCTGAAACGAATCGACCGTGAATATTTGAGGTGCTGGAATGCTGAGACCAATCTGCTCATGCAGGACGCGGGCTGCCGCCTTGTCGGGATGCTCGCGCTCCCGAATGACGTCGTTGGGCAGGAACCACCCCGCTTGCCTGTCCGGTGGTGTGGAGAATTGCACCATCAAAAGGCGTTCGCCATGCAAGATCGTAACATCGACGATCGGCTTGATGGCCCACACGTCCATATTCGCCCTCCGCCATTAGACCGAAATCGGTTGATCGAGGCATCGGCTTGATCACAAGTGGACACGGTAACACGAGACGCTCACGACTTATTCGACGAAACCTGGACGACACAGCGATCAGTGGAGATGATTTTCTGGGGGAGGGCGACGCAAAGGCTCGTGCATGAGTTCGTCGATCTGGCGCTGAAGCATGGCAAGATCGCTCCAGCCCTTCCGCTCGCCCGGAATCCACCTTGCCCGCAAATACCCAGCACGGTCGATCAGGAATTCGATATGCCGAAGCGGCGACGAGTTTTCTCCCCCGCTCGGCACACGACGAAAGAGGGTGTAGGTTGCGACCGCATCCGGGTCGGGCTCCGCCAAGAACGTCGACTGCGCCGCGAGGTCCTCGGGAAGCAGCACTTCGGTGTCGTTTTCCATCGGAATTGCGATCATGCGCAGGCCCGCCGCTTCGAGAGACGGTCTTGCCGCACCGAGCGTCTCAATGCGCGTGAGTGAGTCGGGTACGCTATAGAAAATCAGCAGCACGTTCGTTTTACCCCGCAGGCCGGAAAGCGTTTCCTGGTCACGACCATGGAGCTGAAACGCGATGTCCGGAGCCACGATCGGCTGAAATGGCTGGACGAGATAGGTCATCACATTCGCTTGCTCGACATCGGCTTGCGCACGGAGAAAATTGACGAGATCCCAACGGCGGTTTTCGTCGAGTCGATCGCCAAAGGCGGGCATGGGGGTGTTTTTCACGCCATTGCTGATCCACCAGAAAAGCACGCCTTCGCCGTGATGAAAGAAATGCCCGCTCGTAAGATCGGCGGGTGTCACGGGCAAGGCAGCAGCGGCCGGCCCGTCGCCATAGCCGTGCGGCCCGTGGCAGATCGCACAATTCTGGAAATAAAGCAGCCGGCCCCGTGCGATGGAAGCCGTATCGTAAGCGATGGGCGAGCGGTAAAAGCTCGTCGGATAGGCTTCAATGAGAGCGTAGCGCGCGGGAATTGCCGCCGCGATGCCGATGGCGACAAATCCAGCCACGAATCTCCCCCATGCGCGGTGGTAAAAGCTCCATGCGATCGCCAAGACGCCGGCGAGCGCGAGCACACCCGCTTTGAGGAAGATGATTCCGAAACCCTTTTTCAGGGAGAGGTTCGCGGTGGCGAAAACCGTCATATCGAGCTGGTAGGGAAAGGGCCAATCGGGCTGCTCGCCGGCGGCCGGTGCCGCCGCGACGAGCGCGCCCACCGCACCGAGAATTGCGAGCCCGACGACGATTTCGGCGATCGTGTTGCGGCGGAGCCTTCCGATGACCGCCTGTTTATAGGCACCTGATCGGTCCGAAGACGCAAGCTGCGGCGCATACCGCTGACGATTGAATGCGGCTAGCGTCAACAACAGTAAAAAGAGCGCTAGCTTCACGAGCAGAATGTGGCCGTAGTCGGTGCCGACAAGGGCCGGAACACTGCCGACCAGAAACCAGCTATTCGCGATGCCGGTCAACAAAATGACGGCTACGCATACGATGCCGAGGGTCGAGAAGCGCTCCACTGCATCGCGTGCAATGCGAAACCGGATCGACGACTTCGGATCGTCCACCCGCGTCAGCACGTAGGCAAGGCCCGGCAAAGAACCGAGCCAAGCGCCCGCCGCCAAGAGATGGAGCATGTCGACGCCGAGGCGAAAGCCGCCCGCCGTGCCCAAGCGATCATTGGAATGTCCGACCAGGGCGAGGGAGGCGAGCAGCACGGCGGCGAGCCCACCTCCAAGCGCTTCGCCGACCGGGCTCTCCTTCGCGGCCGATCGATGCAAGAGAATCATAAGTGCGATTGCCAAAAGTGCGGCGATCGCGAGCCGCAGTTGCCATACCTGTCCGAAATTTGTCTTGACCAAAAAATCGCCGAGGACCTGCGGGGCCAAGGCATCCGCAAGCGATTTACCGCTGACACCGGCGGCGGTGATCCAGAACAAGACCGCACCCGTGAACAATGCGGCGATCAGGCCGGCAAGCGCCGACCGCAGCAAGAATTGCCGGAGGATGCGGCACTCGTCGGCCGAATTTCCGACTGCATTCGCCGTGGGGCGGGCGATCGCAATCGCAAATGCAAATGTCCCGAAGAGGAGCAGGGTGCTCGCATAGTGGCAGGCTCGCGCGACGGCACTTAGGAAGAAGCTTGGCTCAACGATTTGCTGAACCCACATCCGCTCACGGTACCACCTTGAACGTGAATTTGCCCTCGGTCTTATGGGTATCGACCGACGTGATCTGCCAGGTCACCGTGTAGGTTCCGGGACGAAGAGGCGGGAGCGAAATACGTAAAATCTTTGCGTCGGCGGGATCGGACGAGGTATCGCCTTTGTCGACTTCTTCGCCGTCGGCGCCCGCGACCTTGATGGCGCTGTAGGCGGGCTCTAGCGCTTCGCTGAACCACAGCTTAACTTCGGGTGGCGAGCCGTGAACGGTGCTCCCCCCGACCGGTTCGGAGCGGCGGAGATGGGCATGCGCGAGTGCCGCCCCCGTCATGGAAAGAAGCCCGATAAAGGCAAGAACGGCAAGCTTGATCTTCGGCATGGTCAACCCATCCGTCATCATTGCGCGTTGAGACCGGGCGGAAAAATCGGCGCGTGCTCCTTCATATTGACCGGATCGTAATGCTTCTCCATTTCCTCAACACCAAAGTGCCTTTCCTGGAGCAAATCCGCGGCTGGCCGGTTCGCATGGACCGCCGTCTCGTCGATGCGGACCTGGGTGAGGGGCAGCAAGATGTTGCCGTAGAAATTAGGCCCGGAGGCGAGCAAATAGCGCGCCGTGCCTGGGCCGGGTTCAAACAGCACGTAGCTCACCATGGCGAAAGCCACACCGTTCGAATCTTGCACCGGCCGCCCGATGAGTGGTGCCTGATTGGTCATGGCAAGTCCGCGCTCGGGCACGCCCGGACGAGCGAACCATGCCGGGTCCTCGTCCGCCGCCTGCGACGGCAGCCACGCGAGGCAAACAGCGACAAGAAAAAAAGCGGCGGCGATCCTTGAGGTGAGGTGCATGGCGTCCTCCTTTCTCGACCTTATAGCATGCGCGCGCTTGCAGGCAGAACGCAGACTGGACGCGCAATATTGCTTTTGCCTCGACGGAGCTAAGGCGTGCAAAGATGGAATGAATATTTCGAATGGTCGTGAAGAAGACGCCGGTGACGAAATCGGCGTGCGAAACGCCGCGTCGATGCGGTTATCCCCTGGCCGACGATCCAGACTTATTGGATAACGAGCGGAAACTCCTCCGTCGCCAGCGCCTCGCCGGGCTTCAGGCGCTCATCGAGGCCGGGGAAGGGGGGAGACGTTTCCCCGCGACGTACTGCGTAGACGGCGTCGTCGCCGAGCCAGCGGGAAGCGAAGGCGCGCCGTCGACTTTGTGAGGGGTTGCCGGGTGCGCCGTGCACGGTCAGGAAGTGGAAGGCGATCGCGTCGCCAGGTTCGACATCCCAGCTCAGCAGCCGGTAATTCGCGCGATTGGCGCTGATGTCCGGCATGTCCTCGAGTGAATCGTTCTTATGGTCGTAGGCGATGCCCGTGAATTTACGCGGCCGGAACCACCGTCCCCATGCGTGTGAGCCGGCAACGAACTCGACGCAAACATCCTTCGAAACAGAATCGAGCGGCGTCCACAAGCTGAGATTCTGTTTGCCATCGACGCAGTAATAGGGCTGATCGTGATGCCAAGGCGTAATCTCCCGCGTGCCTGGCTCCTTCACCAGGATATGCTCGTGGAAGAAGCGCACCGTGCGCGAGCGCATGAGCGCGCGAGCGACCTCGGGGGCGGGGCTGTTGAACACAAAATCCCGGTACTCCGGAATCCGCGCCCAGTTGCAGTAGTCGCCGACGAAGCGCCCGCCACTGCCCTCGGGCGTATAGACGCGCTGGTAGCGGCCCGGTTCCTGGAGATTGCGCTCGACCCCGGCACGAAGCGTTTCCACCCAATCGCAAAACACACCCTTGAGGAGCACCGCTCCATCGGCGCGAAAGGCCTCGATCGTGTCCTGGCTGATCGTCATCGATCACACCCCCTTGTCCCGCGCGATTGATAACACCTCGCCAAATGGGCGGCAAGGTCGCGCCGACCTGTGCCCGAAACGCGCACCGCCGGGGCAATGCTAAGGCGCTTGTCCGGGTTCGAGGGTGAAAAGCTCCTGGGGCCGCCCGACGCCGCGCAGCGCATAGCGCCCGATCGAGACGAGGCGGTCCCGCTCCGGGCCCGCCGCATCGGCGAACGCGGCCGAGAGCAGGATTTCCTGGTCGACTGAGCGGCACATGGCCGCGATACGGCTCACTTCGTTCACGGCAGGCCCCACGACGGTGAAGTCGAGCCGGTCGGCGCTGCCGACATTGCCGTAGAAAACCGCACCGACGTGAAGTCCGAGATACATGTGCGTTGTCGGCAGGCCGGAATCCGCCCGCTTGGCGTTGAGGGTCACGATGCGCTCGCGTGCTGCGATTGCGGCGTCGAGTGCGGCAGCGCAAGCCGCCGCCCAAGCCTCTCCCTCGGTTTGCGCCGTCACCGCGGCATCGCCTACTTCGGGCGCGCGGAAGATCGCGAGGATGCCGTCGCCCATGAGCTTCAGGACGTTGCCGCCGGCGTCATGGATTGCGATGATGACAGCGTCCGCATAGTCGTTGAGGAGGGGGATGATCTCCTCGGGCGGTGCCGTGTCGGTGATGCGGGTATAGCC
>DASPOR010000122.1 GCA_035625915.1 Alphaproteobacteria bacterium
CCGCAACTCGAAGGTCGCTGCATTCACCTTGTCGGCATGGATCACGGATTCGCCGGCTTCGTCGACCTGTCGGATCCAAAGGCCGTTCTCCGATGTCGCGAAAATGCTGACGGCTCCCTTTATGTATTTGCTTTCCATCGCCTCGTAGCGGAACAGCATTGCCGAGGCGACCGGATTGATCACGGCGATCTTGATCACGCCCAGTGTCATCGCGCACAGCACGACCGGCATGATGAACTGCCACACCGAGACGCCAGCCGAGCGCATGATGACCAGTTCCTGGCTGCGCGTAAGCCGCCAGAAGGTCAGCATGCTTCCGAACAACACGGCGAACGGCATGATTTGAAGGGCGAGATGCGGCTGCTTGAGGAGCGACATCGTCAAGGTGATCTTGAACGTGACCCCTTCGCGCCCGATGGTCCGCCGCAACATCTCGACCAGATCGAACAGGAACGAGATCGCCATGAATGCGGCAAGCAACATCAGGAATGAGGCGATATAAGTGCGCAGCAAATAGAAGCCGAGCGTCAACGGCAGGCGAATCCTGGGCGTCGGTGCGGCGAGTGCCGCGATGCTCATGCCGCTTTCTCCATCGTCGGCTCGCCTGCTGGTATCGCGTCGGTCACCGGATATTCCTAGTCTGACGGGCTCGCCACACGAGCGCTTTTGCCCTTCGATCGCCCGCGTCCCAAGCAATCAACGCAACCCACTTGCTGCTGTGGCACTGAGCGGCTCGGCGGCAGGGATTTTATAGGGGAAACCCCGCCGTTGCGGCAAACGTTTCTTTTCCAGCCATTTAGACGCCCCCATCCGAAAGCCGACGTTTCGAATGGTGGCGACATTTATCGAATCACTGGCCTTCGAGCGCTTGTATCCCGACCCGGTCGTCGCCCGAGGGCAGCGGTGCACGCGGATCATCGACCCAGTGAAGCACATCCTCCCACAGCGTCTTTGCCTCAAGATCTCGCAACAGCATGTGATAGCCCTTGGGATAGACGGCAATGGTGCGAGGGGCTGTCGGGAAGGGCGGCAGGTGCTCGATCATGATCAGGGTCGGATCCTTGGGGATGACCTCGTCGTGCTCGCCGTAGAGGATGAGCACGGGAACGCCGTCGAGCTTCGGCGCTACCGCGAGGGCGTCGTCCATCAAATTGACAAGCCCCCAAATCGCGTCGATGCGCGTCTCCTTGATGACGAGAGGGTCGCGCGAGAGTGCGACAAGCATTTCGCGGTTGTCGGATGGCGTGATGTCGAGCCCCTTTCCCGTGACCGTCCACCAGGGCACGGTATGCGCCGAGGCCCAGAGCGCCACCTGCTTGCCGATATCCATTGTCGTGCGCCCCCAAACGGCGGGTGCCGAAAGAATAACCCCATCGACCTTCGGCCGATCCGGTCTCGCCATCGCGGCCATGACCACCGCACCACCCATGCTTTCGCCGAGTAAGTAGAGCGGTGTGCCTGGATAACGCGCGTGAAGGAGACCGACCATGGCATCGAGATCGCCGACCAGCGTCGCCTCGCCGGGCCAGTAGCCCGGATGAGGGGCCCGACCGAACCCGCGTTGATCGTAGGCGTAAGTGGCGATCCCGTGTTGCGCCCACCATGCCCCCGGCATCGCGAAGGCGTTTGCGTAGTCGTTCATGCCGTGGAGTCCGAGGATGACGGCTTTGGGTGGATCGCCCTGTGGCACGTCAGGAAGCCAACGCTGGATCGGAAGCTTGGCCCCATCGCTTGCGACGTATTCGTCCGCTGCCAATGCGGGAGTGGACATCGCTTCGCCGGCCGGCTCCACGCGAGGGGCGCAGGCCGTGAGTGCGATGAAGGCGCAGATTATCGAGATGCTTCCGAAATGGGACGTCCGCGAAAATTTCATCCGCGTCCCACGGTGCGGATCTTATCGGCGGGCGGGCGTTCGCGCGTGATTTCAAGGAAGAGATCCTCGAGATCGGCTTCCGTCGTCGTGAGGTCGGCGATTCCGAGGCTTGCGTCGCGCAGCCCCGTGAGGATGTCGCGGATGCGCGTTTCGCTCGGCCGATAATGGAAGACGAGGCGGCGCGCGCCGATGAGTTCGACGTTGAAGGCGGCAAGTGCTGGCGGAATCGCCGCCAGATCCTGCGTCAGGATGACCGAAAGCTCTTTGCGGTCGAGCTGCCGGATAAGCGCGTCCTTGGCGTCGCACGCGATCACCCGGCCGTGATTGATGATGGCGATACGGTCGCAGAGCTGCTCGGCCTCCTCGAGATAATGAGTGGTGAGCAGGATCGTCGTACCCTGACGATTGAGTTCCTGAACTTGCGACCAGAGTTGCCGGCGAAGCTCGACGTCGACACCTGCGGTCGGCTCGTCGAGCACGAGGATCGGCGGGCTGTGGACCATGGCCTTCGCGACCATGAGCCGTCGGCGCATCCCGCCCGAGAGCGTGCGCGCATAGGCATCGGCCTTGTCGCGGAGGCCGACGATCTCCAACACTTCGTCCGTCCGCCGCTCCGGGGCGGGTATTCCATAGAGTCCGCCATGGAGGTCGAGCAGTTCCCGTGGCGTGAAAAAGGCATCGAGATTGAGCTCCTGGGGCACCACGCCGATTGCCGCACGGGCGTTTCTCGGCTCCTTGTCGATGTCGATGCCCCATACCCGCACGTGGCCCGCGGATTTAAGGACGAGGCCCGCCAGGATGTTGATGAAGGTTGATTTGCCAGCACCGTTCGGCCCGAGAAGCCCGAAAAGGGAGCCGCGCGGAATCTTGAGGCTTACGTCATTGAGTGCGTGGACCGTCGAACCTCTTCCACCGCGTGCGTTGGCGCCATAAACCTTGTCGAGGCCCTCGGCCTCGATGGCGAAATCCGGAAGGGGCTGGGTCTCGTTCGACGGTGCGGCAGGGGCAGCCATGGTCGGGGCGGGTGCTACCCAATGGTTCGCGTTGGAAATGCGCCGGATCCGGACAGGGCCGGTACCGGGCCGAATCTTGCGGTTGAATGTCGGCGAGCAATGGGTATCATCCGCCCGCGGCTATGGCAATGGAATAGCATTGCCGCATGGCTTCCCGGAACGAGGACAGGACGCATGGTCCAGGCACCCGCGGCCCCCGAGATCATCGAGGTCGAGACGACGGAAGTTTCCTGCGATGGTGGCGAGGGTCCGCTCGGCCATCCGCGCGTATTCCTCAATATGGGTGACAAAGGGCAAGTCGAGTGCCCCTATTGCGACCGCCTTTTCAAGCTGAAGAACGGTGCGGCAGCTTCCGGCGAGCATTGACTTCGGAGCCCATCGGCTAAGCCCCTCGACTCCCGCGGACAGTTCCGGCATGTTCGGCGCGTGAACGCGTCGAGAAAATCCGCCGCTCAATTCAAGCCGCGCCATGTTTATCTGGTCGATGGCTCGGGCTACATTTTCCGCGCCTATCATGCGCTCCCGCCCATGACCCGGCCGGACGGCACGCCCGTCAACGCGGTCTACGGCTTCACCAACATGCTCATCAAACTTTTGAACGACTCGGACGCCGATTGCATTGCCGTGATCTTCGATGCCGGGCGCGAGACGTTCCGCAATGAAATCTATCCGCAATACAAGGCGAACCGCCCCGAAACGCCGGAGGAGCTGATTCCGCAATTTCCGCTTGTGCGCGAGGCTGCCCGCGCCCTCAATCTCGCGTCGATCGACCAGCCGGGTTATGAGGCCGACGATTTGATCGCCACCTACGCAAGGCTCGCGCGCCAAGCGGGCGCCAAGGTCACGATCGTCTCTTCCGACAAGGATCTGATGCAGCTGGTGAGCGACGGGATCGGCATGCTCGATCCCATGAAGCAGAAGCCGATTGGGCCGAACGAGGTTCATGAAAAATTCGGCGTGTCCCCGGAGAAGGTGGTGGATGTGCAAGCGCTCGCCGGAGACTCAACGGACAACGTGCCCGGGGTGCCCGGCATAGGCGTGAAGACCGCCGCGCAGCTCATCACCGAATATGGCGACCTTGAAACGCTTCTCGCGCGCGCGGGCGAGATCAAACAGCCGAAGCGGCGCGAATCCCTGCAGCAATTCGCCGAGCAGGCACGGATTTCGCGCCGTCTCGTCGAGCTCAAGAACGACGTGCCGCTCGCCGTGCCGCTTGAAAAATTGACGTTGCGCGCGCCCGACCGCGACAAGCTCGTGGCATTCCTGAAGGCGCAGGCGTTCCGCTCGCTTCTTGCGCGCATCGAGGGTGCTTCGGGCGCTGTCGCGGGTGCTGGCGCCAAGTCGGCCGAGGCAACGCCGGACAGGGGCGCTCTCGAGAGGCCAGCGCCAAAGTCCGAGGTGCGCAAAACAGCGCGGACGACGGAACCCTCCGTAGGAGACGCCTACGAACTGGTGCAGACCATGGCCGCCCTCGAAGCGTGGATCGCGCGCGCGCAAGATGCCGGTCTTGTCGCATTCGATACGGAGACCACGTCGCTCAAGGCCAACGAGGCGGAGCTTGTGGGCTTTTCGCTTTCGGTCGAGCCGGGCAAGGCGTGCTACGTGCCGGTCGGTCATCGCGCGCCGGCACGTCAGGGGACGTTCGATCTCGGCGAGGGTGCCAAGGCGGCCGACGAGATGGGTGGACCCAATCAACTGAAACGCGATCTTGCGTTGAAAGCCATCAAGCCGCTTCTCGAAGACCCGAGCGTTCTCAAGATTGGCCACAACATCAAATACGACATGGTCGTCCTCCGCAAATACGGCGTCGAGATCGCGCCGATCGACGACACGATGCTGATGTCCTATGTGACCGCGGCGGGACTCCACGGCCATGGAATGGACGAGCTTGCAAAGCTCCATCTCGATCGCGACACGATCAAATACAAAGATGTGACGGGCACCGGAAAGGGTCAGATCGGCTTCGCCGAAGTCGCGCTCGACAAGGCATGCGAATACGCTGCCGAGGACGCGGATGTAACGCTTCGTCTCCACGGCGTGCTCAAGCCGCAGCTTCTGGCCGATCGGCTCGTGAGCGTTTACGAGACCATCGAGCGTCCACTCGTGCCGATCCTTGCGGGCATGGAAGCCGAGGGGATCAAGGTCGACGTGGAGGAGTTGCGCCGCCTTTCCGAGGATTTCGCACTCCGGCTCCGCGATCTCGAAAAGGCGATCCACAAGCTTGCGGGCGAGACGTTCAACGTCGGCTCGCCGAAACAGCTCGGCGAAATCCTTTTCGACAAGATGAGCCTCGAAGGCGGGAAGAAAGGCAAGACCGGCGCCTATGTCACCGACGCGGACGTGCTCGAGGACCTCGCCGCACAAGGGCATGACCTGCCGGCGCGCGTTCTTGATTGGCGCCAGCTCCAAAAGCTGAAAAGTACTTACGCAGACGCGCTCGTTGAGGAGATCAACCCGAGAACCGGGCGTGTGCACACATCCTATGGCATGGCGATCGCCTCGACCGGACGGCTATCGTCGACCGAACCCAACCTCCAGAACATCCCGGTCCGAACCGAGGAAGGCCGGCGCATTCGCCGTGCGTTCGTGGCCGACAAGGGCAACAAGCTCGTCTCGCTCGACTATTCCCAGATCGAGCTTCGATTGCTCGCCCATGTGGCGCACATCGAAGCCCTCGAACGCGCCTTCAAGGAGGGGCTCGACATCCACGCGCTCACGGCGAGCCAGGTTTTCGGCGTGCCGGTCGAAGGCATGGACCCGATGGTGCGACGCAAGGCGAAAGCGATAAATTTCGGCATCATCTACGGCATCAGCCCCTTTGGCCTCGCCCGTCAGCTCGGCATTCCCCAGGGCGAGGCCGCGGAATACATCAAGGCCTACTTCGCGCGGTATCCGGGCATTCGCGATTACACGGACGGCACGAAGGACCGCGCGCGCAAGCAAGGTTTCGTGACAACGATCTTCGGACGGAAGATCCACACGCCGGGAATCAAGGATCCGAATCCGGCGCGCCGCAGCTTTTCGGAGCGTGCAGCGATCAACGCCCCCCTCCAAGGAGGGGCTGCCGACATCATCAAGCGTGCTATGATCCGCGTGCCCGATGCGTTGGCGAATGCGAAACTCTCGGCGCGCATGCTTCTCCAGGTTCATGACGAATTGCTCTTCGAGGTGCGCGAGGCGGAAATCGAGCGGACGATCCAGATCGTGCGCAAGGTGATGGGAAATGCGGCGCATCTGCGAGTTCCGCTCGTGGTCGATGCCGGTGTCGCCGAAAATTGGGCCGACGCCCATTAACGCCATCAAAGGAGGTGCGTCGTGAGCGTCCTTAAAGAAAAAGCCGAAAAGCTCCTGTCCCTGCACGCAGGGCCGAAGCTTCTGCTGCTGCCGAACGCGTGGGACGTGGCGAGTGCGGTCGTGCTCGTCCGTGCCGGTTTCCCAGCGATTGCGACGACGAGTTCGGGTGTTGCCGCTTCGCTCGGCTATCCCGATGGGCAGCGTATCAGCCGTGCGGAGATGGCCGACGCGGTTCGCCGGATCGCGGGCCGCGTCGACGTGCCCGTCAGCGCCGACATGGAGGGCGGATACGGCCTCAATCCAGATGCGGTTGCCGAGACGGTGCGCGCCACACTTCAAGCAGGTGCTGTCGGCGCCAATATCGAGGATGGAACAGACGATCAGAGAAGCCCGCTCATCGAATTCTCCCTCGCCGTCGAGCGTATTCGCGCGGCCCGCGAGGCAGCCAACGAGGCTGGAATACCCTTCGTCGTCAATGCGCGCACGGACCCCTATATGAGCCCCGGCGATAAGGGTGCCGCCGCTTTCGACGAAGCCGTCCGGCGCGGCAATGCGTTCCGCAAGGCGGGTGCCGATTGCATCTTCGTACCCGGTGTTGTGGATCGTGACCTCATCGCTCGCCTCGTCAAGGCGATCGATGCACCCGTGAATATCCTCGGCGGATTCAAGACTCCGCCGATCCCGGCACTGGAATCGCTCGGCGTTCGGCGTGTGACGGTCGGCGGCGGCTTGCAGCGCGCGACCATGGGCCTTCTCCAGCGCGCAGCCGAGGAATTGCGCAATGCGGGGACGTTCTCTTTTGCCGAGCATGCCGTGCCGCACGCGGAGATGAACAAGATTCTCGCCCGCTGACGCACGGCGCCCGCGCGAGCGGCGTCACTGCCGCCCGGCACGACGATACGCCCTGTCCCTACCAGTGGCGAACGGGCCCCACGTCGACATGGACGAAGCCTGCGCGCGGGTAATAGCCGACTCCACCCGCTTGCAAGTTCATCGCAAGCTCGCGCACGTGGGGCAAATCCCGACCCGGCACGCGGAAATCGAGCGCCTGGCCTCGGAGATGGTAACTGTTGCGCGCATGCGTTCGGCCTTCGCGAACGAGTTCGGCGTTCGTCGCGGGCGAGCGATAGCCGCACACGACGTCGAGCCCCTTCTCCGTATTCAGCTTCGTCTGGATCTGGAACATGAGCTCGACAAGCCTGCGGTCCGTCGCGATCGTCCCGTCGGTGCGGTGATCGCGCAGCATCTTGTCGATATCGCGAAACGACTCCGGAACATACCGGCCATCGGCCCAAAAGGTCGAAGCAATGCTTTCGCCGGTATGAAGATTGTAGAGCTTGAGGGTCTTTTCTTTATCCGACGGAGTGATCCGTGCTAGCGCCCCCGTCGGCAGCAGTAGAGCGCAAGCTATTGCGCTCCATCCGAGCAGATCTCGCCGTCGCACTCCTCGCACACGGCCGTTCCGCTCGCTTTCGCGATCGTTCGGCATTATCCACCCCCCTCTTGCGACGTCACCGTTTCTTATTCGAAGCCCGTGCCCGAGCTTCGTTCAATGTCGCAGGTCTTGGGATATTTTTTTCTGTCCCAAAACCGAATGAAAACCGTCATACACGAAGCGGAGAGAGATGACCAGGAACAATCCGGGGTATATGGAACGACAGGGGTGTCCGCACCCGAGACACGGTGCGCGCAAAAAAGCAAAGCGAGATATTCATCGGGATTAGTCGCAGCTATTCACGTCGAGGATGAAAGATAGGGTGCAAAGTAAGCGCTTGTCTCAAGCAGCTGCGTGGATTCCGGCAGCCTTCACGCGCTCGTCCACGTATGACTCGAACTGTTTGAAATTGTTCTCGAAGCGTTGGGCGACTTCGCGTGCGGTCCGATCATAGGCGCGCTTGTCCTGCCAGGTCTCCTTCGGATTGAGTACCTCGCTTGGCACCTCGGGGCAGCTTCTCGGAATCGAAAGTCCGAATTCGTCGAGCCTGACGGTCGAAACCTGCGCGAGCCGTCCGTCAAGGGCGGCACGCACCATGGCGCGGGTATGCGCGATGTTCATTCGCTGTCCGGTTCCGTAGGCTCCACCCGACCAGCCCGTGTTGACGAGCCAGCATTTCACGTTGTGCTCGGAAATCCGCTCGCCCAGGATTTTCGCATAGACCGTCGGATGTCGCGGCATGAACGGCGCGCCGAAGCAAGTCGAGAACGTCGCCTGGGGCTCTTTGCCGAGGCCCTTCTCAGTGCCGGCGACCCGCGCCGTATAGCCGGAAAGGAAGTGATACATCGCTTGTTCGGAGCTTAGCCGGCTGATGGGCGGCAGCACCCCGAAGGCGTCGGCGGTAAGCATGACGACGTTGTCGGGATGATGCGTGACTCCGGTTCTGCTCGCGTTCGGGATGAAGTCGATGGGGTAACTCGCGCGCGTGTTCTCCGTGAGACTCGCGTCGTCGAGGTCGAGGATGCGTGTCATCGGGTCGTAGACGACGTTCTCGAGCAGTGTGCCGAAGCGCCGAGTCGTGTCGTAAATTTCCGGCTCGGCTTGGGGCGAAAGGTGGATCACCTTCGCGTAGCATCCGCCCTCGAAATTGAACAGGCCCCGCTCGGACCAGCCATGCTCGTCGTCGCCGATCAGCGTGCGCGTGGCGTCCGCCGACAGCGTGGTCTTGCCTGTCCCGGAGAGCCCGAAGAAAATTGCCGCATCGCCTTTCGGTCCCACATTCGCCGAGCAGTGCATTGGAAGCACGCCGCGCGCCGGCAACAGGTAATTAAGCGCGCTGAACACGGACTTTTTGATCTCGCCCGCATAGGACGAGCCGCCGATGAGAACTGTGCGCTTCTTGAAATTAACGAGGATGAACGTTTCGGAATTAGTGTCGTGCCTGGCGGGATCGGCGAGGCAGCGCGGCGCGTGGATGACCGTGAAATCGGGTGTGAAGGTTTCGCAGTGTGCCGCCGCGGGCCGGATGAACATGTTGTAGGCGAAAAGACTGTGCCACGCATTTTCGGTCACGACCCGCACGCGCAGGCTGTAACCCGAATCGGCCCCTGCGATGCAGTCCTGCACGAAAGCGTCCTTGCCCTCGAAATGGGCAAGTATGTGCTCGTGAAGAGCGTCGAATTGGCTCTCCCCGATCGGGCGATTGATTTTGCCCCACCAGATTTCGTCCTTGCTGTCCGACTCCTCGACGATGAATTTGTCATTCACCGAGCGGCCGGTGTGCTGGCCGGTCTCGACGATGAAAACGCCGCCCAAGCCGACAATGCCCTCGTCGCGGCGGATCGCCTCTTCGTAAAGAGCCGGGGATGTGAGGTTCCAATAGGCCGTCCGGATTTTTCGCAGGCCCTGAAGGCTCAGGCCATGATGACTGATGACCGGACCCACCTGCTGCATCGAACCTTCCTCCCGATTTTTAATTCGCAACCTTTGCGTCGCACTCGCGAAGGGGTTTGCAATCGAGCCGGCCACGCACGGAAGCCGCAACCTAAACTAAACATATGAGAGAAAATCTCGAATATGCAATGTAATTGAGGCGGCCGAGCGTTTCTGTCGCAACACCGTGGAAGCAGCGAAATCCACCGCGCTAGCCGGCGCGCGCGGCGGACGGGCCGCCTCCGAGGACGTCCTTGGCGTCGAGCCAGTGAATGCGGCCGAATCCCGCGACAAGGTGGGCGCCCACGGCGTCGATCCGGTAAAAGCGAAAATCCTTGAAGCCCGCATAGCGTGCAGCGCTTGGGTGGCGGGCGAGATAAAGCGCGCGGTCCGAGGGCTCGGTCGTCTCGCGAGCATGTCCGACGAGGGTGAGACGTGTGCCTGCGAGCGGCTCTGCAAGTCCCTCAGTTCCATCGAAGAGGAGGGAGACGCGGTCGTCGGCCATGATGTTCTTGCTGTGATCGGCAAGATCGGAGAGCAATAGGATCGGGGTTGCATCCGGCCGGCACGCGACAAGAACAAGGGAGGCGTAGGGCCAGCCGACCGCGAAGTCGCGGCGGAGCACGCTCGCGAGCGTGGCGCGGGCGCAAGTGCGGATGAGCGCGCGCGCGGTCGCCTCAGGCGGTTCTTTCGCTTCGTGCCGCAAATCCCGGCGCTTCTCGTCGCGTTCTTGCATCGGGCGAAATTTCCTCTCGCGATAACGCGCAAGTGGGGGCAAAGACGGTCACTGGCCTGGCGATTGACCTTCTGATGGCTGCGCGGCAGCCGCCGGCGCCATCGCCCCAACCGCTTCGATGCGTACCTCGACCGTAACCGCCCCGGCATGCTCGAAGGTAAGCGTCATCGGAAATCGCTCACCCTTCTTTAGCGGCCGCGATAGGCCCATCAGCATGACGTGATTGCCGCCCGGCCGGAATTCGACGGGTTTGCCCTGCGCAATCTCGGCGTCCGCCAGGGGCGCCATGTCCACGGCCCCATTCGCCATTTCGATCGTCGTATGAAGCTCGGCGGATTTGGCCACCGGTGTCGAGACCGCGATGAGCCGGTCCGCCTGCGGTCCGCCGTTCGTAATCGTAAAATAGACGACCCCGTTGCTGGCGACACTTGCGCGCGCCCAAGGGCGAGCAATGAGAAGGTCTCCCGCCGTGTAGTCCTGGGCGTTTGACGCCGTCACGGAAATCAGGAGGAAAGGGGCGACGGCAAGGCCGAAAAGTTGTCGGGTGGATGACATATTCGCCTTTTCGATCATATCGTCTCCAGTTTCTTCTGGAAACTTCACCGTTTGGCCCAACGTGGTCATTGAAGCCCGACGGGTCAAGCAGGTCGCTGCATCTCTCGATGTGTGTGGGTAGGGCGACGCCCCCCGTGGCCTAGGTCGCCGATTTTGCCTGGAAAAGCCACAAATTAGACCCAATATTGCAAAATACTCGAGGTCAGCGGCGATGCCACTATTGCCGTGAGGGGAAATTATCCGCGAAGCCCGGTCCGAACCACAGCGTTGGCAGAGGGAATATGCCGCTCAAGCGCACGATCGCGCTCGTTGACGACGACCGCAACATTCTGACCTCGGTTGCGATGGCGCTCGAGGCAGAGGGTTTCGCCGTGCGCACCTTTACAGATGGCGATGAGGCACTACGCGGCATCACCGCTCAGCCCCCCGATCTGGCCGTCCTCGACATCAAAATGCCGCGCATGGACGGGATGGAGCTGCTCTCCCGCCTGCGCAAGAACACCGTCATGCCGATCATTTTTCTCACCTCCAAGGATGACGAGGTGGACGAGGTGCTGGGCTTGCGCATGGGAGCCGACGATTACATCACAAAACCGTTCTCCCTCCGTCTCCTCATCGAGCGTATCCGCACGTTGCTGCGCCGGATCGAGCTCAAGGACGCGGCGAGCGAGGGCCCGAATGGCGAAGCGATCGTCACGCGGGGCGATCTCCTGCTCGATTCGAGTCGGCACCTTTGCAGTTGGAAAGCCAGCCCGGTCAATCTCACGGTTACGGAGTTTCTGATCCTCAAGGCGCTTGCACAGCGTCCCGGCCTTGTGAAAAGCCGCGATCAGCTCATGGATGCCGCCTACGGCGAGCACATCTACGTGGACGACCGCACGATCGACAGCCACATCAAACGAGTACGGAAGAAACTGAG
Source organism: Alphaproteobacteria bacterium (assembly GCA_035625915.1). Lineage (NCBI taxonomy): Bacteria > Pseudomonadati > Pseudomonadota > Alphaproteobacteria > Alphaproteobacteria bacterium. The sequence goes on from DASPOR010000122.1 coordinate 11,758, forward strand.
GGCCGTGGACGATAGCTTCAATGAGATCGAGACCCTCTATGGCATCGGCTATCGCTACAAAGAAGGCTAAGCCGGCTTCGGCCTGATGGGCATGGACCATGGCCGTCGAGACTGAGTCGCCATCGCGCGCCGACATCTCCCCTGAAAGGCAGGCGGGCCAAGGAAAGGCGCTCGGCCGAGACCTCAAACACGCCCGCTCGAGTGGCGCGCGCAAGCGTCGCCCCGCCGTGCTGGTCCGCTTTGCGCATTTGCGTTTCGGTCGCTCGCTCGTATTCTCCCCGCTCACGCGTCGGATCCTGGTCCTCAACGTGGTGGCTCTTGCGATTCTCGTGGTCGGCCTCGTCTATCTCGGCGAATACCAGCGCAATCTCGTTCAAGGGCAACTCGACTCGCTTGCGACGCAGGCGCGGATATTTTCAGGGGCACTCGGCGAAAGCGCGGTGAAGAACATAGGCGACGAGCCGCCCGAGCTCCAGGCCGCCGAAAGCCGCATTCTGCTGCGTCGGCTGATCGAACCGACGCGCGCGCGCGCCAGGCTGTTCGATAGCGTTGGCGATCTCGTGGTCGACAGCCGTTATCTCGAAGGGCCGGGCGGTGCAATTCAGATCGAGCCGCTACCGCCGCCGGACGAGCGGGGATTTTTGCAGCGCCTGCCGGACCGCGTCTACGACTGGCTCGTCGGTGCGGCCGGCCGATTGGGCAACCTGCCGCGCTATCGCGAGCAAGCTCAGCAACATGCAAGCGACTACCGCGAGGTCGTGCGTGCTCTTTCGGGTGAAACGGCGGCGGTCGTCTACAACAACGCGCCGCGCGGCATGATCCTTTCCGTCGCCGTGCCGGTGCAGCATTACCGGGAGGTCGTGGGGGCGCTCATGGTGTCGCAGGACAGCGCCGAGATCGACGCCGCCATGCGAAACGTGCGTGTTGACATCCTCAAGGCGTTTGGCGTCGCACTCCTGATCACGGTCTTCTTCTCGTTTTATCTGGGCAGCACCATCGTGCGGCCGATCCGTCGCCTCGCGCTCGCCGCCGAACGCATCGGACCCGGCCACGGCCACGCCGCAGAAATCCCCGATTTCACCGCCCGGCGCGACGAGATCGGCTATCTCTCGGCGGCCCTGAGACGCATGACAACGCAGCTTTCTCAACGTATGGAAGCGATCGAGCGCTTCGCCGCCGACGTCGCCCATGAGATCAAGAATCCGCTTTCGTCGCTGCGGAGTGCTGTCGAAACGGCCGCGCGCGTCAAGGAACAAGAACAACAACGCAAGCTCATGGCCATAATCCTCGAGGACGTCCATCGTCTCGACCGCCTGATTTCGGACATTTCCGACGCATCGCGGCTCGATGCGGCGTTGAGCCGCGATGCGGTCGAATCCGTCGATCTCGGCGCGCTCCTCGGCACGCTTTGCGATGTCTATGGCGATCCCGGCAAGCCCGAGGCCCCGAGGCTGCGTCTCTATGCGGGCGACGAGGGGGAATTCCTGGTGAGCGGACTGGAAGGGCGGCTGGCGCAGGTGTTCCGGAATCTCATCGAGAACGCCCTTTCATTCAGCCCGCCCGGTGGGACGGTAACACTCTCCCTCCGCCACGACGGCGAGATGATCGAAGCGGTCGTCGAGGATGAGGGTCCGGGTTTGCCGGAGGGCAAATTCGAGACGATTTTCGAGCGCTTCTATAGCGAGCGTCCTGCGGGCGAAAAGTTCGGGACGCACTCCGGCCTCGGACTTTCGATTTCCAAGCAGATCGTGGATGTCCACGGCGGCACCATTCGGGCCGAGAACCGTCGGGACGCGGGTGGGCGCGTGCGCGGTGCCCGCTTCATCGTGCGCCTGCTGGCGCAAATCGAGGGGGTACCGTCTCAGGATTGACAGCGCGGGCTTCCGACGCCACCCTCCCCGCCCATAGGCATCGTGCGGTGGATTTGAAATTCCTATGGTTTGGCGGCAGCCATATTTAGGAACTTCAAATCCGAATGCCTCGCTGGATTAAATGTAGGGGCAGGTCTGGGGAAGGGTGGCGCATGATCCAGGTCCACGGGACCTGCGTCGAAGTCGGGGGCTTGGCCGTTTTGCTGCGAGGTCCGCCGGGGAGCGGCAAGTCGGATTTGGCGCTTCGACTGATCGACCGCGGCGCGCGCCTGGTCGCCGATGACCGGGTCGATCTGCGTTCGCGCGGCAAGAAATTGATCGCGAGTGCTCCGCAGCCCATCGCGGGACGAATCGAGGTGCGTGGGCTGGGCATCGTCGAAGTGAGTGCTGTCGCCGAGGCGCGTCTCGCACTTGTGGTGGATCTCGTGGCATCTGGCGGTGCTGAGCGCATGCCGGACCCGGCCGCATGCGATTTCCTCGGCATAGAAGTTCGCCGGATCGAGCTCGCGCCGTTCGAGGCGTCCGCCGCCGCAAAGGTCAGGATGGCCACCCGCAGTTTGGCGCACCCCCCTGCCGAAGCCGCTCTATAATGGCACCATGATGAACGAACCCGCCGCCAGATCAGAAGCGTCGACCGCGCCCCGCAAGGACTCGTCGCGCCATTCGACGGGGAATGCGGCCAAGGTGGTGCTCGTCACCGGTCTTTCGGGTGCAGGGCGATCGACGGCACTCAAGATTCTCGAAGACCTCGGCTACGAGGCGGTCGATAACCTTCCGCTCTCGCTTCTTTCCAACCTCGTTCGGCCCGGCGATCGACTTGGCCGTCCGCTCGCGATCGGCGTCGATATTCGCACGCGCGATTTTGCGGTCGATCCGCTCCTGCGCGCCATCGACGGTTTGATGACGCAGACGGGTGTCGCCCCAAGGCTTCTCTTCGTCGATTGCGAGGACGAAGCTTTGCAACGTCGGTTCACGGAAACGCGGCGACGCCATCCCCTTGCCGATGATCGCCCGATCGTCGACGGCATCCGTCTCGAACGCGCGTTCATGGCGCGGATTCAGGAGCGGGCCAACGTCGTGATCGATACGACGAGCATGAAACTCGGCGACTTCAAGCGGGCGATGAAGGAGTATTTCGGCCTCGACCGCGGCCCGGACATGTTGGTGACGGTTATGTCGTTTTCCTACCAGGGTGGCGTGCCGCGGGAGGCCGATATCGTCATCGATACGCGGTTCCTCGACAATCCGCATTACGTGCTGGAGCTTTCGGGGCTTTCCGGCAAGGATGCGGCGGTCGCGGCCTATGTGGCGAAGGATCCGGGCTTTGCCCCCTTCCTCACCGGGTTCAAAAGCTGGCTCGCCCCCCTCTTCCCGCGCTTCGAGCGCGAAGGCAAAAGCTATCTCACCATCGCAATCGGCTGCACCGGTGGGCGGCATCGCTCCGTTGCGGTCGCGGAAACGGTCGCGGAATGGCTTCGTGGACTCGGTCGGCAAGTGTCGCTGCGGCATCGGGATATCGATCGTCAGCGGGATGCTTGAGGCCAAAGTGGAATAAAGGGATCGCTCATGATCGGCATGGTTCTCGTTACCCACGGCAATCTCGCGAAGGAGTTCATCTCCGCACTCGAGCATGTGGTCGGGCCGCAAAAGCGCGTCGGCGCGGTGTGCATCGGGCCGGACGACGACATGGAAAAGCGGCGCGAAGACATTCTGCGTTCGGTCGCGGAGGTGGACGATGGAAGTGGGGTTGTTCTGTTGACCGACATGTTCGGGGGCACGCCGTCGAACCTTGCCATTTCCATTATGGACAACGCGAAGGTCGAGGTCATTGCTGGCGTCAATCTGCCGATGCTGATCAAGCTTGCCAGCATTCGGCAATCCGAAGGACTTGCAAAAGCGGTCTCGGCGGCACAGGAAGCGGGGCGCAAATACATCAACGTGGCGTCAGCGCTCCTGGCGGAGGAAAAGGACAAGCGATGAACGAGAGCGTCCCAAATGCCGGCATGCATGCGCCGGCGTTGAGCCGCACCCTCCTTATTTGCAACCAACGTGGCCTGCATGCGCGAGCTGCGGCGCGCTTCGTGAAGTGTGCCGAAAAATTTAATGCGGAGATCACCGTCACGAAGAAAGACACCGTGGTCTCCGGGCTTTCGATCATGGGGTTGATGATGCTGGGCGCTGGGCCGGGAACGGCGATCGAGGTGGCCGCGACGGGGCCGGAAGCGTTCGAAGCACTCGAAGCGCTTGAAGCGCTGGTCGGCGCAAGATTCGGCGAAGACGAGTGACGACGCGGGCGAAAAAATCGGCCGGAGCGGGAGCGGAGCGACGTGAAGGCGCGCAAGGCTCGATAATTACGTCGAGGGAGGGGGAGCGCGTCTTCCAAGGGCTCGGCGTCTCGTCCGGGGTGGCGATCGGGCCTGCGCACGTTCGGGAAGCGGGTGCACTCGAGGTTCCCGAGTACGCGATAGCGCCGCAGAAGCTCGAGGTGGAGCATAAGCGCCTCGCTGCGGCCATCGAGCGATCGAAGATGCAAGTCCACCAGCTCAAGGCCAAGGCGGCCGCACTCCGTGGCGCTGCGGCGGAGGAACTTGGCTATCTTCTCGATGCGCATCTTCAGATGCTGACCGGATCGCGGCTCGTTCGCGGTGCAGACCAGCGTATCCGGCGCGACCATGTAAATGCGGAGGCCGCCGTTCAAGCGGAGATCCACGAGATCGGCAAGAGCTTCAGCCAAATGGATGACGCCTATTTCGCAAGCCGCGTCGACGATATCCGCGAAGTCGGCGCGCGACTCGTGCGCAATCTTTTGCAGAAGCCCTACCACGCGTTCTCCGATTTACCGCTCGGAAGCATTGTCATCGCGGAGGAGTTGACCCCGGCCGACACCGCACTCCTCGATCCCTCGCGGGTGGGCGGCTTCGCCACCGTGCTGGGCGGGCCGCAGAGCCATACGGCCATCATGGCGCGCTCGCTCGGCCTGCCGGCAGTGCTCGGTGTCGCCGGGCTTATGGGGGGTGCTGAACCGGGCACGATAGTCGTGATCGACGGCACCAACGGGCGCGTCGTCGTCAATCCGAGTGCCAAGACCCTCGCTGAGTACGAAGAGCGTCAGCGCGAACTGCTGCGTGAGCGCCGCCAGCTCTCTCGGCTTGCCAGGCTTCCTGCCGAGACGCGCGATGGTGTTCAGATCGTGCTTCAGGCCAATGTCGAGCTGACGCGCGAAGTCGAACATGCGCGCGAGGCAGGGGCCGAGGGCATTGGCCTGCTGCGCACGGAATTCCTTTTTATGAATCGCGAAGATCTTCCTGACGAAGAGGAGCAATACCGCGAGCTCAAGGCCTTCGTCGAAGGCATGGACGGACGTCCGGTTACGATTCGAACGCTCGACATCGGCGGAGACAAGCTCGCCCTTACCCTCGGCGACCATTTCGGCCAGTCGGCCAATCCGGCTCTCGGCCTGCGGGCCATCCGTCTCTCGCTCAAGCGCGTGGAATTGATCGAGACCCAGCTTGCCGCCATGCTGCGCGCGGGCGCTCATGGCCCGATTCGTATCCTCTTGCCGATGATCTCCTCGATTGCCGAAGTGCGGCAGGTAAAGACGATCGTCAAGAGAGTCCGCGCGCGGCTCATTCGCCAGGGGGCGAAGATCGACGTGGAGCCGCCCAAGCTCGGCGTCATGATCGAGGTACCCGGTGCGGCACTGGCCGCGGACGCGCTCGCGATGGAAAGCGATTTCTTCGCGATCGGGACGAACGATCTCACGATGTACACGCTTGCCATCGACCGCAGCGACGAGCAGGTGGCGCATCTCTATAATCCGCTTCATCCTGCGGTCCTGCGCCTTATTCAGTTCGCGGCGGGCTCAGCACTCAGGGCGCGCATCCCGCTCTGCCTATGCGGCGAGATAGCGGGCGACCCGCGCTACACGTCGTTGCTGCTTGGCTTGGGTATCCGTGACTTTTCAATGTCGGTCAGCGCCTTGCCGCGCATCAAGCAGCGCATCCGCAACTTGGACCTGCGGGAGGCGACGCGACGCGCAGAGCTGATCATGAACCAATGGGACTCAGGCCGCATCGCGACCTTGCTCGACGATTTCGACGCCCTGACGTGAGGTCGGCCGATACGTCGGCAACCGCCCCCTCGGATTGCGCTACTCGCACCCCGCGATATTTTCGATCGAGCTGCGCAAGCCGACCCGGTAGGTGAGAACCACGTCGCCGTCGGTCGCGAAAAGAAAGGCGCGCTTCCCATCGGGACTCGTCACGATCAGGTAATGGCCTTCGGGAAAGTCGGGATCGGGTCGCTCGAGAATCTGCTCATGGTAGAGGGACCTGATACGCGCTTCACTGTCCCCGATTTTCGCACCTTGTTCGGTCGCAATCGATTGATCCTCGATGTCGATGCGTTGGATCGTACCTTTCACGGCCAGGAAGTGTACTTGCGCCGAACCGCTGCTCGGCCAAACGCGTTCGCAGGGCATATCCTTGTTGCCGAACGAATCGACGGCGAGCGGGATGCTGAGCGCGCGCTCGACGTCGGCGACCTTCATGCCGATTTTCACAGCACCGAGTCCGTCAAAGCTTGCGCGTGCGCCGTCGAGGCTGGCAGCCCCACCCACGCCGGCGAGTATCCACATGGCGGCGAGACCGAATATGGCGACGATGCCAGCACGCCGCATGGTTCCGTCCCCCTTTCTTGGCTATGGTGCCGTTGGATTAAGATGGGGGAAAGGCCCCAAGATTGCCAATGCAAACCGGCCTGGAAGCGAAATATAACGATATAAAGATTTCTTTATATTTACCTTGCAAGGACACCTTTCCACTGCTATAGACGCACGCGCCCGGCCGCACGCCGCCTCTCTCGGTGCGACGAACGGCGTCCCACTTCCGCCTCAGGAGAATGCCTCATGTCCGTCGCCAAGCTCGCCGTGAAGTCAGCCAAGAACAGGGATTATGCCGTTGCCGATATCGGGCTCGCAGCGTGGGGCCGGCGCGAGCTTGCGATTGCGGAGACGGAAATGCCCGGCCTTATGGCCGTGCGGGCCGAGTACGGCAAGAAAAAGCCGCTCAAGGGTGCGCGGATCGCAGGCTCGCTCCACATGACGATTCAAACGGCGGTCCTCATCGAAACGCTCAAGACGCTCGGCGCCGATGTGCGCTGGGCGTCGTGCAATATCTACTCTACCCAGGATCACGCCGCGGCGGCGGTCGCGGAGTCGGGCACGCCCGTCTTCGCGTACAAGGGCGAAAGCCTGACGGAATATTGGGAATTCACACATCGAATTTTCGAATGGGCCGACGGTGGCACGCCCAACATGATCCTTGATGACGGCGGGGATGCCACACTCCTCGTCCATCTCGGCATGCGCGCCGAGAAGGATGCTTCGGTGCTTGCCAATCCCCACAACGAGGAGGAAGAGGCTCTATACGCCGCGATCAAGAAACGGCTCAAGCTGCGGCCGGGCTTTTATGCGCGGATCGGTTCCGCGATTAAGGGCGTCACCGAAGAAACCACGACCGGGGTCCATCGTCTTTACCAGATGGCGAAAGACCGTACGTTACTGTTTCCCGCGATTAACGTGAACGACTCGGTCACGAAGTCGAAATTCGACAACCTTTATGGCTGCCGCGAATCGCTCGTCGACGGGATTCGCCGGGCAACCGACGTCATGATGGCGGGCAAGATCGCCATGGTTTGCGGCTTCGGCGATGTGGGCAAGGGCTCCGCTGCGTCCCTGCGCAATGCGGGCGCGCGCGTGCTCGTGTCGGAAATCGACCCGATCTGCGCGCTCCAGGCGGCGATGGAAGGCTATGAGGTCGTGACGATGGAGGACGCCGCTCCGCGTGCGGACATTTTCGTGACCGCGACCGGTAACGTCGACGTTATCACGATCGACCACATGCGCAAGATGAGGGACCGCGCAATCGTTTGCAATATCGGACACTTCGATTCGGAGATACAAGTCTCAGCCCTGCGCAACCACAAATGGCACAACGTGAAGCCCCAGGTAGACGAAATCGAGTTCCCGAGCGGCCGGCGGATAATCTTGCTCGCCGAGGGACGGCTCGTGAACCTCGGCTGCGCCACGGGTCACCCGAGCTTCGTGATGAGCGCTTCGTTCACCAATCAGACTTTGGCGCAGATCGAGCTTTGGACGAATCCTGGCAAATACGAGCGCCGAGTCTATGTGCTGCCGAAGCACCTCGACGAGAAAGTAGCCGCTCTTCATCTCGATAAGGTCGGCGCGAAACTTACCAAGCTGACGAGCGATCAAGCCAAGTATCTCGGGCTTTCCCAAAAGGGGCCGTATAAGCCGGACCACTATCGTTACTAATGTAGGCTATTACCCTAAAAGCCTGTATAATCACGACAAAAGGACCGCGGCTGTAAGCAGGTCGGCGCTGACCTTGGGCGGATAGGGGCACGGGGGAATGACGGTTTCGAGCGGGGAGCGGTCGAGGCTCGGGCTTGCCCTCCCGGTCGCCTTCTGCGGCGTTTTCGTCTGCACCCCCGCATTCGGAGCGGGAGAGGGAGGGGCGATCTTTTCGGCTTGGGCGTTCGGTATCGCTGCGAGTATTGCGTGCGCCGCTCTCGCGGGGCTGGCGCTCGCGATCCTGCGCATGACATCGCTCAAGCGCGAACAACGCCGCCTCGCCGACAGGACAGCGGAACTCGTTTCGCTCGCGGCGGCGCGGGAAGCGGACCTTGGCGATCTTCGTGCGAAGGCCGATTCGAGCACGCGCGCGAGTCAACTGCAGCGCACCATATTCGATCGCATTGCCATCCCCCTCTGGCAGCGCGATGCGGAGTTGCGCTTGATCGACTGCAACAAAGCCTATATCGACGCCGTCGAAAGCGCCTCCGTGGCTGAGGTCGCCACGGAAGATCGGGAGCTTGCGGCTGGCGCGATTCCAAAACGCGGCAAGGCGCTTGCCGAACAGGCGGTGAGCGCGAAGGCGACGAAACGCACGACAGGCTATGTCGTGATCGGGGGAAGCCGGCGCCTCTTGCAGATCGTCGAGACCCCCCTCGGCGGCGGCGGCACGTTCGGCTATGCACTCGACTTGACCGACCTCGACGAGGCGCGGGCCGAACTCGACCGCCATATCGCCGCCCAGGCCAATGTGCTCGAGCAACTTGGCACCGCGATCGCCACATACGGCCCGGACCAGCGGGTGCGCTTCGCCAATACGGCGTATGCGCGGCTTTGGCGCCTCGACGAGGATTGGCTGAAGACCCAGCCGACCATGAGCGAAGTGCTCGAAGTCCAGCGTGAACGTCGGCGCCTGCCCGAGCACGCGGATTTTCCCGCCTTCAAGCGTGGCCTCTTGCAGATGTTCACCTCGCTGATCGAACGCCACGAGGAGCTTCAGCACCTTCCGGACGGCACGACGCTGCGGGCCGTGATCACTGCGCACCCCTTCGGCGGCCTGCTTCTCACGTTCGAAGACGTGACGGACAAGCTCGCACTCGAGCGCAACTACAACACGCTGATCGCGGTCCAGCGCGAAACCATCGACACGCTCCACGAGGCGATCGGCGTGTTCGGCAGCGACCTGCGATTGAAGCTTCACAATCCGAGCTTCGCCAAAATGTGGGGAATCCCGGAGGGCAGCGACGCGGCGGAAATCCACCTTGTCGACCTCCTCGATGCGGCACGCCACCTCTTCGACTACGGCGGAGATTGGGCCGGACTGAAGGAGGACATCATTGCGACAGTAAGCGATCGCACCTCCCAAAGCGGCCGGCTCGAGCGGACCGACGGCACGGTGCTCGATTGGGCAAAGGTCCCGCTCTCCGACGGTGCCGTGGTGCTGAGCTATCTCGACGTCACGGACAGCATACGCGTCGAGCGCGCACTCCGCGAACGAAACGAAGCGCTCATCACCGCCGACCGACTCAAGTCGGAATTCATCGCAAACGTTTCGTATGAGCTGCGGACACCGCTCAACGCGATCATCGGATTCTCGGAAATCCTCAATAATCAGTACTTCGGCGAGCTCAACGTCAAGCAAGTCGAGTACATGCGCGGCATACTCGACGCCTCAAATCGCCTTCTTTCCCTCATTAACGACATTCTCGATCTCGCCCTGATCGAAGCGGGGCGCATGACGCTCGAGCGCGAGGCGGTCCAGATCCACGCACTTCTCGTCTCGGTGATGAGCCTGACCCGCGAATGGGGCCGCAAGCAGAACCTCACCTTCGAATTCGATTGTCCGGCGGACATCGGCGCCATTATGGCCGATGAGCGCCGACTGAAGCAGGCGCTCTTCAACCTTGTGAGTAACGCGATCAAGTTTTCGCCCTCGGGCGGGCGCATCGCCCTGTCGGCGAGACGCGAAGGCAACGAGCTTGTGCTCTCGGTTTCGGACAATGGCATCGGGATACCGCGGGAGGACCAGGCGCGAGTTTTCGAGAAATTCGAACGGGGGCGCAGCGGCGGTGCGGGGCTCGGCCTCTCCCTGGTGCGTAGCTTTATCAATCTCCATGGCGGCCGCGTCGAAATCGAATCGGAGCCCAAGATCGGGACGACAGTGCGCTGCTATCTGCCGATTCGGCGCCTCGAAGCAGTCCCGAGTCCAAGCGCCGAAGAGCGCGTCGCGGTCGAGAACAGTCAAGCCGCCGGTGGGGGCGATTAGAGCGCATCGATTTGAGAGTGATGGACTTCGAAATCGCGTAGCATTATGCCTTGCCGGCCTTTATGAACTGCTCCCCGGTCGATCCGTTCATATGAATGACGCCGCAGAGGCCGCCCTTTACGCGCGGTACTTCGCGGACAAAAATGACAGTCGGGCGGGATTTGCTGGGCAAGCGCCAAATTTTGATCGAGAAATCGCAAGATGCGACTACAGATGTGGGTCGAACGGCGAGAGGCGCAGACGATTCGGAGGCGGCTCGGATGACCCTTCCCAACGGGTGCAGGGCCGGGGAAAAGCGCGCGGATGGCTTGACGCGGGATTTGGTGCTGGGCGATTTGGCCGCGACGGAGCGCCTTGCACAAGCGCTGGCGAATGGAGCGCTTCCCGGGGATATCCTGGCACTCTCGGGCCCTCTCGGCGTGGGGAAGACAGCATTCGCCCGCGCCTACATTAGCGCTCTGGGTGGGGCGGAGGAGGTGCCGAGCCCGACCTTCACGCTCGTACAAACCTATGACATAGGCGGTGTGAGCGTGTTCCATTTCGATCTCTATCGGCTCGAGCGGTTTACCGACGCCTATGAACTCGATCTCGAAGACGCATTTTCCGAAGGCATCAGCCTGATCGAATGGCCCGAGCGCCTGGGCCCGCTGCTGCCGGACGAGCGGCTCGATATTATGCTAAGCTTCCAAGATGCCAGCGATGCACGGCACGCACGCCTTATTGCCTATGACGAACGCTGGGTGACACGCCTTCGGGAGCTCGCGGATTGAGCCCACGCCAAACTGAGGCACGTCAGGCCCGGATCGAATTGTTCCTCGGCGAAATCGGATGGGGCCAGGCCGCGCGAAAACCGCTCGCGGGCGACGCTTCGTTTCGACGCTATGAGCGACTCGTTCGTGCGACAGGGGCCAAGGCGGTGTTGATGGACGCGCCGCCGGAGCGCGAAAACGTTCGCACCTTTGCAGCCCTCGCGCGCCATCTTGCCTCCCTGGGGCTTTCAGCGCCACACATCCTCGAAATCGACGAAGAGGCTGGTTTGCTTTTGCTCGAAGATTTCGGCGATGCCAACATGGCGCGGCTGATCGACGGCACCGGCGACAAGGCGCCGCTTTACGCACTTGCCATCGACACGCTTATCGCACTCCATCGTCATCCCGGTGCGGTGGCAGCACCTGTCCTTCCCTTCGTCGGAGAACGGCCATTGCGTGAAGTCGGCTACGTCCTCGATTGGTATCTGCCCGCGGTCACGGGCCGGCCGACTTCCGAAGATTTGCGCGCGGAATATCTCAACGCGTGGCGGCTAGTGCTGCCGGCTGCGAACGGGGTGCCGGAGACGCTCGTGCTCTTCGACTTTTTTCCCGAAAACCTTATGCTGCTCGAAGGCCGCGAGGGCGTTGGCGCATGCGGCCTCCTCGACTTCCAAGACGCGGTGATCGGCCCGATCTCCTACGATCTCGTCTCGCTCCTCGAGGATGCGCGGCGCGATGTGCCGGCCTCACTTCGGGACGCGATGCTGGGGCGCTATCTCAACGCGTTTCAGGCACTCGACCGCGCGGCGTTCAGCACCTCGTGCGCCGTCATGAGCGCTCAGCGCAACATGCGCATCGTCGGCGTCTTCACGCGCCTTTGCGTGCGCGACCGCAAGCCCGACTACTTGCGGCATCTGCCCCGCGTCTGGCGTCTTGTCGACCATGCGCTCGGCCACCCGGCTCTCTTGCCCGTCAAGGCCTGGCTTGACTTGAATATACCACCGCATCTGCGGCGGATCCCGCCGTGCGATTTTGCGCTATGAGTGTTCCGAAGCGCGCCATGGTACTTTCCGCCGGGCTTGGCGTCCGTATGCGCCCGATCACCGACCGGATTCCGAAGCCGCTCGTGACCGTGGCGGGCCGCACCCTGCTCGACCGCTGTCTTGATCGGCTCGACGCTGCCGGCGTGGAAACTGTCGTCGTCAACACCTTCCATTTGGCGGAACTCGTCGAGCGGCACGTTGCGGCGCGCCGGCGTCCGCATATCGTAATCTCTCGCGAGGTCGAACTTCTCGATACTGGTGGGGGCGTGGCGAATGCGTTATCGCATTTGCTGCCGGGCTCCTTCTTCGTCATCAACAGCGACTCGCTTTGGCTCGACGGTGCTGTCGACACTCTCCATCGCTTGGCAAGTGCGTGGGATGATGCGCACATGGATGCACTTCTCCTCTTGAAGCCCGTCGAACTCGCGAGCGGCTACGACGGAAAAGGCGATTTCCATCTGGGGCCAGAAGGGCGTCTCACACGCCGTGCCAAGGGTGCGTCAGCGCCGTTCCTATTCATCGGCCTACAAATCCTCTCGCCCCGGCTCTTCACGGGATTGGCGGTCGGGAAATTTTCGCTTAACCGGCTTTACGACCGCGCCGCCGCATCGGGCAGGCTGCACGGCCTTCGCCATGAAGGTGCTTATTTTCACGTCGGCACGCCCGAAGCGCTCGTACTGGCGGAACGAAATCTCGTCAAACGCGCAAACGGCGAGATGGAATGAGCATCGCCCCCACGCACGTATTTACGATTCCACCTGGCGTTCCCTTCGTCGACGCCCTTGCCGCCACATTGCTCGCGGAGTGCCGCGACGACCCGCAGCGGCTCGCACGCTATACCGTGCTCCTGCCGACACGGCGCGCTTCGCGCAGCCTGCGCGAGGCATTTCTTCGCCGCTCGGTGGGCAAGGCGCTGCTTCTACCCCGCATGACGCCGATCGGCGATATGGACGAAGACGAACTGATTTTCACGAGCGCCGACCCGACACTCGCGGACGCAAATCTGGACATTCCCCCGGCAATTCCCGAATTGCGCCGTCGATTGCTACTCGCCGAGCTCGCGCGCAAGGTGGACGGGCGCTCGCCCGAGCAGGCTGTGCGCCTCGCCGCCGAACTCGGGCGGCTCATCGACCAGGCCGAGACCGAGCGTCTCGGCTTCGATCGGCTCGCGACCCTTGTGCCCGCGCGCTATGCGGCGCACTGGCAGATCACGCTCGATTTTCTGCGGATCGTGACCGAGCACTGGCCGAAAGTGCTCGAGGAGGAAGGCTCGATCGACCCTTCCGCACGGCGCAATCGTCTCCTCGATGCGCAAGCCGCATTGTGGCGCGCCAACCCACCCGTGGACCCCATCGTCGCGGCAGGTTCGACCGGCAGTATTCCGGCGACCGCGGAGCTCCTAGCCATAATCGCGCGGTTGTCGAATGGGCGCGTGGTCGTACCGGGACTCGACCGGCACACCGACTCCGACGCTTGGAATGCACTCGAGCCAAGTCACCCGCAGTTCGCCCTGAAGCGCCTTCTGGAGCGCATCGGAATCGAGCGTGGCGACGTCGAGGATTGGCCTTGCGAGGGCATCGAGGCGGCGCATCCAGGGCGGGCATTGCTTCTCGCCGAAGCGCTCCGCCCCGCCGCCACCACCGATGCTTGGCGCCGGCTCGAAGCGCTGCCAGATAATGTCACCCGTGGCCTGAACCGCGTCGATTGTCCGACCCCACGAGAGGAGGCCGGAGCCATCGCCCTTTTGATGCGCGAAGCCCTTGAAACGCCCGGCCGTACGGCTGCACTGGTGACGCCGGATCGCGCACTTGCCCGGCGTGTTGCGGTCGATCTCGAACGTTGGGGGATTGAAGTCGACGATTCGGCGGGGACGCCGCTCGACGCCACGCCACCGGGTGCATTTTTGCGCCTTCTGGCCGAGGCCGCGGCGGAAAACCTCGCACCCGTCCCGCTCGTCTCGCTCCTCAAACACCCGTTGGCGGCATGCGGCGAGGAGCCCGGCGAGTTTCGCCGTCGCGTGCGGGCTCTCGAAATGGCAGTGTTGCGCGGTGCGCGCCCAGCACCCGGTTTCAACGGCTTGCGCGAGGCCCTCATCTCGGTCGAAGTCGGTAAGCGGTCGTCACTGCTGAAGGTCGTCGACGGGCTCGAGGCCGCATTGGCGCCTTTTTACGATCTTTTCCAAAGCCGCACCCTCGATGTCGCACAAGCGATCGACGCGCACGTCAAGGCGGCGGAGGCGCTAGCGACGAGCGGATCGCAAGAAGGTTTCGCCCGACTCTGGGCGGGGGACGCGGGCGAACAGGCGGCCGGATTCATCGCAGAACTTCGCGCCGCCGCGTTGCGATTTCCCGCAATCGATAGTGTTGCGTATCCGGGCTTCTTTAGCGCGCTTCTCTCCGGCCTCGTGGTGCGGGCGAAATACGGCCGTCACCCGCGTCTCTTCATCTGGGGTCCCCTCGAAGCACGGCTCCAGCACGCAGACCTTCTCATCCTCGGCGGGCTCAATGAAGGCACCTGGCCGCAGGAGCCGGCGGTCGACCCGTGGATGTCTCGTCCGATGCGGATCGATTTCGGCTTGCCCGAGCCCGAGCGTCGTATTGGGCTTTCCGCACACGATTTTGCGCAAGCGAGCGCTGCAGGCGAGGTGGTGTTGACGCGCGCGCTCAAGGTCGATGGCACGCCGACGGTACCCGCGCGCTGGTTGTTGCGCCTCGACAACCTTCTGCGAGCGGTCGGACTTCGGCTTGAGCGGAATTTTCCAAGCACGCTACTCGGCTGGTATCGAAATCTCGACCGTCCGCCGCACCCCGCGACGTCAATATTGCCGCCAGCACCCAAGCCCCCGCTCGACGCGCGACCGCGCAGGCTCAGCGTCACGGACATCGAAACCTGGATGCGCGATCCCTACGCCATATATGCCCGCCACATCCTGCGTCTCGATCCGCTGGATCCGCTCGACGCGGACCCCGGTGCCGCCGATCGAGGCATCTTTATTCACCGCATTCTCGACCGCTTCGTCAGGAAATTCCCGGGCGCGTTGCCGCCCGAGGCTTTTGGGGAACTCCTCAAGATCGGCGAGGATGTCTTTCGCTCCTTGCTGGACCGACCCGGCGTGCGCACCTTTTGGTGGCCGCGCTTCGAGCGTATTGCCGCGTGGTTCGTCGAAAGCGAGCATGACCGGCGACCGCGGATCGAGGAGTCGCTAAGCGAAGTCACCGGTGCCCTCGTTTTCGAAACGGCCGGCAGGCTTTTCACGCTCACCGGACGCGCCGACCGCATCGACCGGCTGAAAGCCGGTGGGCTTGCCATCGTCGACTACAAGACCGGCACGGTGCCGAAGATCGGCGACGTGAAGGCGGGTCTCGCACCCCAGCTTTCGCTAGAAGCAGCGATGGCAATGGAGGGCGCCTTTCGCGGTGTCTCGGCCGAGGACGTGACGGAGCTTGCATTTTGGCGTCTCACCGGCGGACAACGGCCGGGCGAGATCATCGAGCTCAAGGCAAATCCGGTTGACCTCGCGCACGATGCCCTTGCCGGACTTTTGCATCTGATCGCGAAATTCGATCAGATCGAGACCGGTTATGAGGCCCGGCCACGGCCCGACTACGCACCTCGGTTCAGCGACTACGAGCATCTGGCACGCGTCAAGGAATGGTCAGCGCAAAACGGGGAAACCGAATGAGCACGGCCTCGGCGCCGCTCGATCCACGCAAGGATCAGCGCCTTGCGGCCGATCCCGCGGCATCCGTATGGGTCTCGGCATCAGCGGGCACGGGCAAGACGTCGGTCCTCACCGAGCGCGTGCTGAGTTTGCTGCTTGCCGGCACGCCGCCGACGCGCATCCTTTGCCTCACCTTCACGAAGGCGGCGGCGGCTGAGATGGCGAACCGCATCGCAATCCGCCTCGGCGCCTGGGCGAGCGATTCGGACGCGGAACTCGACAAGATGCTTGACGATCTTCCGCAAGCGAAGGCGGAGGGCGACCGGCGCGCTCGCGCGCGACGACTGTTCGCCCAGGTCGTCGACGCGCCCGGCCGGCTCAAGATCATGACCATTCACGCCTTCTGCCAATCGCTCTTACGCCGCTTTCCTCTCGAGGCGGGGCTTTCGCCACATTTCGAAGTGATGGACGAGCGTAGTGCGGCCGAGCTTATGGCGCGCGCGCGCGACAGCCTTCTCGCTCGTGCGCGGTCCGGGGGCGAAGATACGCTGGCGCGCGCACTTGCCGAAGTGACGAGTCACGTCGCGGAAGAGGAATTCGGAGCACTGATGGCCGATCTCGTGCGAGAGCGAAGCCGGCTCTCGGGCGGGCTCGACGACGCCGGCGGGATCGAGGGTGCGGTCTCCGCCGTCTATTGCCGCCTCGGACTGAATAGCGCCGACACCCCTGCGGGAATCCTGGCGCGCGCCTTTGCGGACGAGGCATTCGATGCGGCCGGTCTGTCCGCGGCGGCCGAAGCGCTCGCGGCGGGGACGTCCACCGACCGGGAACGGGGTGCGAAGCTTGCCGCTTGGCTTGCCGCACCCGAGCGGCGCGTGAATAGTTTCGAGGCGTATCGCTCGATCTTCTTGACCAAAGAGGGGTCGATTCGCGCGAAGCTCGCAAGCAAGGCGGTTTGCGACGCAGCACCCCATGCCGAGGAAGCGCTCCGCGCCGAGGCGCTACGTCTTCTCGACATCGAGGATCGCCGCAATGCGGCCATCACGGCGACTGCCACGGCGGCCCTTCTGCGCCTGGGTGCGGCCATGCTCGATGCGTACGAGCACGACAAAGAACGCGCAAACCGCCTCGATTACGACGACCTCATTTTCAAAACTCGGCAGCTTCTTGAAGTGCCCGGCGCGGCATGGGTCCTTTATAAGCTCGACCTGGGTCTCGACCACATCCTGATCGACGAGGCGCAGGACACGAACCCCGATCAATGGTCGATCGTCGCAGCGCTCGCGGAAGAATTCTTCGCGGGCGAGGGTGCAAAAGCCGAGACGCGGACAATCTTCGCCGTCGGCGACGCCAAGCAATCGATCTTCAGCTTCCAGCGCGCCGATCCCAAGGCATTCGACGACATGCGCAGGCATTTTGCCGAGCGCGTGAAGTCGGCCGAGCAATCGTGGCGCTCAGTCGATCTCGAGATATCGTTCCGCTCCGCACCCGCCATACTTCGGGCCGTCGACGCCGTTTTTGCGATCGAGCCCGCAAGCGATGGCGTGGCAGCACCCGGCAGCGCGATACGCCATCGTGCCCATCGCGAGGGACATGCCGGCCTCGTCGAGCTTTGGCCGGCGGTGGCCCCGCGCGAGCGGCCGGATTTTGAGCCGTGGTCGCTGCCCCTGGCCCGCGAAAGTGTGGACTCGCCGGCAGCACGGCTTGCCGCGCTCATCGCAGCGCGAATAAAGCGCTGGATCGACGGAAAGGAAATTCTCGAATCGAAGAACCGTCCCATTGAGGCGGGCGACATCATGGTCCTGGTGCGCCGACGCGACCTATTCGTCGAGGAACTCGTGCGCGCGCTCAAAACCGCAAACGTGCCGGTCGCTGGGGTCGACCGCATGATATTGACGGAACAGCTCGCGGTCATGGACTTGTTGGCGCTCGCCCGATTCCTTCTTTTGCCCGAAGACGATCTGACGCTCGCCACGGTCCTGAAAAGCCCGCTCGTGGACCTCGACGAAACGCAACTCTTCGAACTCGCCTACGGCCGCGCGCCGCGCACCCTTTGGCAATCGCTGATTCACCGGGCCGGCATCGATCCGGCCTTCGCGGGCGCGCATGCCTACCTTTCCACGCTTTTGAAACGAGTGGATTTCGTCCCGCCCTACGAGCTGTTCGCCGAGATCCTCGGCAACTTCGGTCAACCGGGCGAGTCAAGCGGACGCGAACGAATCCTGGCCCGACTTGGCCTCGAGGCGGAGGAACCGATCGACGAGTTTCTCGCCCAATCGCTCCTCTACGAGCGAGGCCATGTCCCGTCCCTCGAAGGCTTTCTCCATTGGATCGAGGCGGGCGATGGCGAAATCAAGCGGGATCCCGAATCGGGTGCGCGCGCCGAGGTGCGCATGATGACGGTCCATGGCGCAAAGGGCTTGCAGGCGCCAATCGTCATCCTCCCCGATACCATGCAAGTGCCGACCCAAAGCCCGAGGCTGCTATGGGGTGAACCCGACAAGGATCTGTTCCTCTGGCCGCCGCGGCGCGCGCACGAGGGAGAAGTTGCATCGAAATTGCGCGAGAATGCGAACAAAAGGCGCGACGAAGAATATCGCCGCCTCCTCTACGTTGCGATGACGCGCGCGGAAGACAGGCTCTATGTTTGCGGCTGGCGCGGCGTGAAAGAGCCGGTAGAGGGATCGTGGCATAACCTCGTCGCGAAGGGCCTCGAACGGATTGCAGAGCCCTTCGACTTCGACTGTGCCGGTGAGACCGCGGAAGGCTGGAGCGGGCGAGGTTGGCGGCTTCGGTCGAAACAAACGGCACAGCCCGCTCTATCGCGGCGCGAGGCCGGAGACCCCAAATCCGACGAGGCCATGCCCAGATGGACTAAGCGGATGCCGCTCGCGGAGCCAGTGCCCGCTCGCCCGTTCGCTCCCTCCCGCCCGAATGAGGCTGAACCGCCGGTGCGCTCGCCGCTCGGGCCCGACGATGGTTGGCGCTTCCGCAGGGGCAACCTCGTCCACCGCCTTCTCGAAACATTGCCGAACCTGCCGCCCGAAGCCCGCCAAGGTGCCGCGGAGCGCTTTCTTGCGCGGCCCGTGCATAAGCTCGGTGAGATCGAACGAACCGAGATCGCGCGCGAAACGCTCGCCGTTCTGTCCGATCCTGCTTTTGCACCCCTTTTCGGTCCGGGCTCTCGCGCCGAAGTGCCGGTCGTCGGCACGATCGCTGGCCAGCGCGGGGACGAGATCATTTCAGGCCAAATCGATCGCCTTCTGGTCGGGGACCGGGATGTCATAATCCTCGATTACAAGACGAACCGCCCCCCACCCGTCGAGGTCGGGGATGTCGCGGTCGTCTATCTCAGGCAGATGGCGGCATACCGCGCACTTTTGCGCGCGATCTACCCGCCCCGGCGTGTGCGCTGTGCCCTTCTCTGGACGGATGGCCCCCGCCTCATGCCGCTCCCAGACGCTGTGCTCGACCCTTACGCGCCTTGACCTTGGACCAATCTCGACCCTAGATTCTTTTCACAACAAGGGCTTGGCGTAGGGGCGCTAGCTGGGTCCAACTCATTGAAAGGACTAATAAATGACGACGACCAATGTTTCGGACAGTTCGTTTGAGGCCGATGTTCTCAAGGCTTCCGGCCCAGTGCTTGTGGACTTCTGGGCCGAGTGGTGCGGCCCCTGCAAGCAAATCGCGCCGGCACTCGAGGATCTGGCGAGGGATATGTCGGCCAAGATCAAGGTGGCCAAGCTCAATGTCGATGAGAATCCCAAGACCCCTCAGAAGTACGGCGTGAACGGGATTCCAATGCTCATGCTCTTCAAAGGCGGGCAAGTCGCGGCGATGAAGATGGGCACCCTCGCGAAGAGCAAGCTTTATGAATGGGTGCAGTCGGTGCTTTGATCGGAGACTAATTCATTTTTGATTTGAGAAGACCCCGCCGGCGACGGCGGGGTCTTCGTTTTACGTAAGTGCTCCCTCTCCGCCGTGTGGTTGGCCCAATCGACCGCCCCCGCGCCATTCCGGCCGGCGGATCGTGACCTACGCCGGAGGCAGCCCCGTTTCAAAGCAATAATAGAGCGTTTGGAATGCTTCGCGCAGGTCGAGGACGTCCTTCTTGACCACTTCCGGCTCTTCGCCACGCACGAGCACGCGCGCGATCAACTCGCCAATGGCCTCCATGTGTCGCTCCTTCATGCCGAGGCGCGTCACTTCGATGGTCCCCATGCGCAAGCCGCCGGGATAATCCCAGTTCTTGGGCTCGTCGTCGGGGATGAGGTTCTTGTTGACGATGAGATTTGCGCGTTCGAGCCGTCGCGCCGCCTCGAGCCCTCGGCCGAAACGGCGCGCGTCGGCAATCGCCTGATGCGTTTCGGTGAAGCCCTTGTGAGCGCCCAACATCGGAATGCCGCGTTCATCGAGTGCCTGCGCGAGCGCCTTTGCGTTCTTCACGATCTGCGCCATGAAAGGCTCCCCGTATGCGACGGCTTCCGCCGCCGCGAGAGCGAGTGCAGCGACCCGGTTGACCTGATGTGTCGCCGCCCAGACGGGAAATACCGCCGTCGTCACGGCTTCGGCGATTTCCGGATCGTCCCACAAGATGATGCCCGATTGCGGGCCCGAAAATGTCTTGCCGGACGATCCCGTCATGATATCGGCGCCCTCGGCAAGCGGGTCTTGGAACTGGCGGCCGCCGATCAGGCCGAGTTGGTGGGCCGCGTCGAAAAAGAGCCGTCCGCCCCACTCACCGATCATTTGCTTCATTTCGGCGACCGGCTGGTGGAAGAGGGTCATCGAAAGCCCGAGGGCGATAAGTTTCGGGCGCACGAGGGGGGCAGAGACGCGGAATGCATCGAGATCGACGACGAGTTCCTTCGGATCGAATGGGATATCGACGATCTTGCGGCCCATGGCGCCAGCCGGCCCGTCGATCCTATTCGAAGAATGTCCGCCGACCGGCTGTGCCGCCGACATGATGATGTCCCCGGGTGCAGTCAGTGCCGTGTAGACGACGGCATTTCCGATCATGGACGCGCACATCCGGTGATCGGCGTAATTGCACCGGAAATAGCGTTTCAGGAGCTCGACGCAAAGCGCTTCAAGCTCGTCGATATGCTTTGTCCCGGCAAACCAGCGATTGACCGGGCCGATATGGCCTTCGGCCGCCCGGGTTCCGATCTCGCTCGCGAGAATGGCGCGGACCGACGGGCTCGTCGGCGCCTCGGGGGCGAGGAGGTTGATGCATTGCTCGCCGCGCCAGCGCGCGTTGCGTTTTACCGCCGCCTTGACGGCGTCACCCATCTCGCGCGCGTCGGCGCACGCGTCGAGAACGGCACGCGCTGCGGCCAAGGCGCCAGGGTCGTGTATTTCGATGCGGTTTGCAGCGGCTCCCGTGTCTCGGGCCATATCGCTCCTCCTGTGTCTCGAGCGTCGAAAGTTTAGTGCGAAATCAAAATAAAGAAATTTCTTATTATCATTTCATTCTTTTCATGGTGAAATAGGTGAAGGTGGTCTTCGCGAAATTTAAGGAAAGATCATGGTCGAAGCCAAACGCAAGCGCGCCGACCCGGTTGCGGCACAACCCGTCGAGCTCGACGCCATCGACCGCAAGATCCTCGCGATCCTCCAAGAGGACAATCAAGTCACCAATCTTACGCTCGCCGAACGTGTCGGGCTTTCGCCCCCGCCATGTTTGCGGCGCGTGCGGCGTCTGCGGGACCTTGGCGTCATCGAGCGGGACGTTGCATTGGTCGATCCCGCGAAGGTCGGCCAAAGCATTATTGCCTTCGTCGGTGTCGAGCTGGACCGGCAACGCGCCGACGCGCTGACCGGTTTCGAGCACAAAATTTCCGCGGAGCCGGAGGTGCAACAATGCTATTTCGTGTCGGGTGAGATCGACTACCTCCTCGTCGTCACCTGCCCTGACATCGATAGCTACAACGGCTTTGCCCGGCGCGTGCTTGCGAGCGAGCACAATATAAAGCGGTTCCGAACGAGTTTTTGTCTCTCGCGCGTCAAGTATGCAACCGCAATTCCGTTGTGATCGTGGTTTTCGTGCGATCGTTCATTCGATCGCGAAATGATGCAGCAGCACGGTAGGGTAGGCCCAAGGGCGTCATCCGTTTTCAGCCAGCACCTTGCCGGCGAGATAGAGCGAGCCGCAGATGAGAATTCTGCTTGGCCTGTCGAGTGTGGCGACAAGCTCGCGCACCGCGGCGTCGACGGTGTCGGCGACCTCGGCCCGATGGCCCGCCGCGCGAGCGTAGGCGCACGCTTCTTCCGCGGGCAGGCTATTGACCTCGCCGGGAATCGTCACGGCGCGAAGGGCTGTGGAATAGGGCGCCAACGGGGCGAGGAAATGTGCGGCGTCCTTCGTCTTGAGCATGCCGTAGACGAGTGCCAGCGGCTTATCGGTCCATTGCGACGCCTGGGCTGCAAGAATCTCGCCCGCCGCGGCATTGTGCCCGCCGTCGAGCCACAGCTCCCATGCCGGTTCAGGCAACAGGTTCCGCAGCGGTCCTAGCACCAACCTTTGCAGACGCGCTGGCCACTCCACATTGGCAAGACCGGCCTTTAGATGCGCGGGTGTCATATGGAATCCCTCGAGTCTTTCCGCCGCAGCGATTGAAACGCCCGCATTGAAGATTTGATGGGCGCCGAGAAGTGCCGGCCGCGGCAAATCGAGCCGCCAGCGCTGCCCCTCGTAGCGTATGCCCGAGGAAGTCGGATCGACCCGCCACTCAACGCCGAATCGATAGAGCGGCGTTCCAAGGCGCTCAGCCTGTGCCTCGATGACGCCCATCGCACCCGGCAATTGCGGCCCGATCGCCGCCACCACTCCCGGGCGCAGGATGCCGGCCTTCTCGAACGCGATTGCTTCCAGTGTGTTGCCGAGAAATTGCGTGTGGTCGATCGAGACCGGCGTAATTGCCGAAACCGCGGGACGTTTTACGACGTTCGTTGCGTCGAGCCGCCCGCCGAGCCCGACTTCAAGGAGCAGTACGTCGGCTTCCTCGCGTGCAAATGCAAGGAAGGCGGCGGCCGTCGTGATTTCGAAGAAGGTGATCGGCTCGCCGCCATTGACGCGCTCGCATTCCTCGAGGAGGGCCGTGAGCTCGTCATCGCTGACGAGACCGCGCGACAACCGAATGCGCTCGGCGAAGCGCACGAGATGCGGCGAGGTGTAAACCTGCACGCGACAGCCAGCTGCCTCGAGGAAGGCTCGCATATAGGCAACCGTGGACCCCTTCCCGTTCGTACCGGCGACATGGACGGCAGGTGCAAGCCGATTCTCGGGATGGCCAAGGCGGTCGAGCAGACGTTCGATGCGTCCGAGCGAGAGATCGATCGCTTTCGGATGAAGTGCGAGGAGCCGCTCCAGGACAAGGTCACTCGGCTGGGGCTGCACCTTTTCCCACCTGGGGCTTGTTCAGGGCGACAACGGGTGCTGCCGGCTGGCGATTCATGAGCAGGCCTAGCACCCGCAAGATGGTGTCCCGCAGCTCGCGGCGGTGTACGACCATGTCCACCATGCCGTGCTCCAGGAGATATTCGGCGCGCTGGAAGCCTTCAGGTAGCTTCTCTTTGATGGTTTCCTCGATCACCCGTGCGCCCGCAAATCCAATCACGGCCCCCGGCTCGGCGATCTGCACGTCCCCAAGCATTGCGAAGGAGGCGGAAACGCCGCCGGTCGTCGGATCGGTGAGCACAACGATGTAGGGCAGGTTCGCCTCGCGCACCTGCTCGATCGCAATCACCGTGCGCGGCATCTGCATGAGCGAGAGGATGCCTTCTTGCATTCGCGCCCCGCCCGAGGCCGGTACCACGACGAGTGCGGCTTGCTGAAGGACCGCAAGTCGCCCCGCGGCGACGATCGCCTCGCCAGCCGCAACGCCCATCGACCCACCCTGGAAGTCGAATTCGAACGCCGCGACGACAACGGGCAAACCGCCCATGCGACCGTGCGCCACGACGAGCGCATCGCCGAGGCCGGTCTTGGTCTGCGCCTCCTTCAGGCGGTCGCCATAACGTTTGCGATCGCGGAACTTCAATGGATCGAGCACGGTCTTCGGCAGCTCGATCTTGTGATACTGGCCACCGTCGAGCAGCATCTCGATTCGCTTCTCGGCGGAGAGTCGCATGTGATATTCGCAATGGGGACATACCGCGAGATTGCTTTCAAGCTCGCGGTGGAAAATCATCTGTCCGCATTTGGGGCATTTGTGCCAGAGCTTGTCGGGTACGTCCGTTTTCTGGACGAGGGCGCGGATGCGCGGACGGACGAAATTGGTAAGCCAGTTCACGGTGCCCCTCTCCCTGCCTCGCGGGTGCGCTCGACGCCGGCACTCAGGCGGCGGACGAAATCGAGCGCTTCGGGCACGAGCCGCCGCGTGGCGCGGCCGCTGCCGTCGAGGCCGGCCGCGATCTTTTCGACGAGTGCCGAACCGACCACCGCTGCATCCGCGACCCGTGCGAAATTCGCTACGTCTTCGGGCGTCTTGATGCCGAAACCGACGGCGACCGGCAACTTCGTCCTTGTCTTGATTCGTGAAACCGCGCTCTCGACGGCGCCGATCGCCGCCGTGCGAGTGCCGGTAATCCCAGTGATCGCGATGTAGTAGACGAACCCGCTTGCATCCCGCAGCAGGGTCGCGAGCCGGGCGTCGTCGGTCGTGGGGGCGACAAGGCGGATGAAGGCAATTCCTTCCGCTTCGGCGAGCGGTCGTAGCTCCTCGTCCTCCTCGGGCGGAAGATCGACGACGATCAGGCCGTCAACGCCGGCCGCGGCCGCGTCGCGCACGAAGGCCACGGGGCCATAGCGATAAATCGGGTTGTAATAGCCCATGAGCACGACCGGTGTCTCCGGGTCGCCTGCTCGAAAGGCGCTTGCAAGACCCAAGGTCTCACACATGTTGGCGCCGGCTTTGAGTGCGCGCTGGCTGGCGGCCTGGATCGCAGGGCCATCCGCCATCGGATCGGAGAAGGGCATGCCGAGTTCGATCAAATCGGCACCGGCGCTGGGCAAACCCTTGACGAGTTCCAGGGAGGTCTTGGGATCGGGATCGCCTGCGGTCACGAACGCGACAAGCCCCGCACGCCGCTCCGCGGCGAGGGCGGCAAAGCGCCGTGCGATACGGTTCTCGGGCCGCTTTGTCACAGCGCTGCGCCGAGCGTCTGGGCGACCGTGAAGATGTCCTTGTCGCCGCGCCCGGAAAAGCACACGACGATCAGATGATCCGGCGAAAGCGTGGGAGCGATCTTGGCGATATGCGCAAGCGCGTGCGCGGTCTCGAGGGCGGGAATGATGCCTTCGAGTTTGGTGCAAAGCTGGAACGCATCGAGCGCCTCCCGATCGGTCACGGAGACATATTCAACGCGGCCTGCATCCTTGAGCCAGGCGTGCTCAGGCCCAACGCCCGGGTAATCGAGCCCGGCGGAAATCGAATGCGCCTCGTGGATCTGGCCGTCCTTACTCTGCAGAAGATAGGTTCGGCTGCCATGCAGGACGCCGGGTTGTCCGGCGGTGAGGGTTGCGGCGTGGAGTCCGGTCTCGACCCCTTTGCCCGCCGCTTCGACACCGATGATGCGCACGCCGGTATCGTCGAGGAAGGGGTGGAAGAGTCCCATCGCGTTCGAGCCTCCGCCCACGCACGCGACAAGCGTGCCGGGAAGCCGACCTTCGACCGTCATTAACTGCGTGCGGACCTCCTCGCCGATCACCGTTTGGAAATCGCGCACGAGCGTCGGGTAGGGGTGCGGTCCGGCGACCGATCCGATGATGTAGTAGGTGTCATCGACATGGGCGACCCAATCGCGTAACGCCTCGTTCATGGCGTCCTTGAGCGTGGCCGAGCCGGACGTGACCGACTTCACTTCCGCACCCAAGAGACGCATGCGAAACACATTGGGTTTCTGCCGCTCGACATCGACCGCACCCATGTAGACCGTGCACGGCAAGCCGAAGAGTGCTGCGACGGTTGCTGCCGCGACGCCATGCTGGCCAGCGCCGGTCTCCGCAAGGATGCGCTTCTTGCCCATGCGGCGCGCAAGCAGGATTTGGCCGACGCAGTTGTTGATCTTGTGCGCACCCGTATGGTTCAGATCCTCGCGCTTGAGATAGATCTTGGCGCCGCCGAAGCGTTCCGTCAGGCGTGCTGCAAAGGTTAGCGCACTTGGCCTTCCGACATAGTCCGAGAGATAGCCTTTGAGTTCGGCCTGGAAGGCGGCATCGGCTTTGGCCGCGGCGTAGGCCCGTTCGAGCTCGTGCAAGAGGGGCATGAGCGTTTCGGCAGCGAAACGACCGCCGTAATCGCCGAAGTGCCCGCGCTCATCAGGGCCGGCGCGATAGGTGTTGGCGCCCTCGCGGGCCTTCGTCCTCGGCTGGCTCATGACGCTTGTTGTGACCCTTTCCGGCCGGGGAATGAACCACATAGGCCCGCAAAGGTCAAAGCGGAAGGACGGGACCCAAAATCTTAGGAACTTCAAATCCGACACACTCGTGTGGCGAACCCGAAATTCGCCCTATCCGGGTGCGGGACCGTGAGCGATTTTCGGATTCAAAGCCACACGAGGAATATAATGTATCGAGTGTGGTATTCGGGTTTGAAGTTCCTAAACGTGGATGCCACCTAAATGACAGGAACTTCAAATCCGCCACACTAGAATTGAATCACGAGCGCCTTTTTCGGCCGCCGAAGTCAGCGCAGGAATCGCAATGTCCGCACCCCTGACAATTCGCCCCATCGCCCACACCGATTTCGCAGAGTGGCTGCCGCTTTGGGACGGCTACAACGAATTTTACGGCCGCTCGGGCAAGACTGCCCTTGCCAAGGAGATTACGCAAATGACCTGGGCACGGTTCTTCGACGCCTACGAGCCGGTGCACGCGCTTGTCGCCGAATCCGGTGGGCGGCTCCTCGGTCTGACGCATTACCTCTTTCATCGCAGCACGATCATGCTCGGCCCCACCTGCTATTTGCAGGACCTCTTCACGAGCAAGGAGGCGCGGGGAAAAGGGGTCGGCCGTGCGCTGATCGAAGGTGTTTATGAACGCGCGAGAATTGCCGGCTCGAAGGTTGTCTATTGGCAGACCCACGAGACCAACCTGACGGCGATGCAGCTCTACGACAAGGTCGCCGCGCGCTCGGGCTTCGTCGTTTACCGGAAGGCGCTCTGACGGCGAATTCCTCCGGGGCTCCGATGTCGTCGAACTTCGAGGCTACCGAACCGGCTTCGACATATAGACCGTCTGCGAGCCCTTGTACGGCTCCCGGTGGGTCTCACGAAAGCCGATCCGTTCATAGAGCGCGATGTTTTCCGTGAAATGGTCGTTCGTGTAAAGCCGTAGCTCACGATAGGCCTGCCGGCGCGTCTCCTCTTCCGCGAATGCCATCAACATTCGCCCGAGGCCGCTCGACTGCCGAGACGGATCGACGGCGATATTTTCGACAAGGAGATGATCTGGTTCCGGGATCAACTCCAATACCGCGATGATCGCTCCTTTTTCCTCGACGAGCCAAAACTGGTGCGCAGCGATCCGATGCGAATAATCGACGGTCATGGGTTTGGGCTCCCGCCCGATGCGTGCCACATACTTGCCGTAGGCGGTACGGACGAGGGACGTAACCGGTCCCGCATCTTCGGCGCCCGCCCGGCGCAGGCCGGGGATGGAATGGCTTTCCTTCATGGCCGTTCGATCAAAGCCGCTTCGCGGTGGCGATGAAGGCGCGAATGCGCGCGGGGTCCTTGTGGCCGGGACTGATTTCCACGCCGGACGAAACGTCGATGACCGTTGCACCGGTGATTCTTACCGCCTCTTCGAGATTTTCCTCGCGGAGGCCACCCGACAGCATCCATGGTTTCGGCCATTTCCTTCCGGCAAGCAGCTCCCAGTCGAAGCGCAGCGCATTGCCGCCTGGAAGCGCGCTCGTCATGGCTTTGGGCGGTTTCGCATCGAAGAGGAGCCAATCGGCGACAGCGGCATAACGCTCGCCCTGCGTCAGATCCTCGGCGGCGGCGATCTTGATGGCTTTCATGATCGGCAGGTCGAAGCGGGCCTTGAGCGCCACCACGTCATCCGGCGACTCGTCCCCATGAAGCTGCAGCATGTCGAGCCGCACCTTGCTCAGCACATCCTCGATGGCACCCTCGCCCGCGTCGACGAAGAGGCCGACGCGCTCGATACCCGCCGGCAATACCGAAACGATGTCGGCCGCCTGACGCGGCTTCACGAAGCGGGGCGAAGGCGGATAGAAGACGAGCCCGACGAAGGCCGCACCGCCTTCCGCCGCCGCCTTCGCCGCAACGCGATCGTTGACGCCGCAAATCTTGACCGCAATCGTCATCTCGACACCGGAAACCCATCCTTCGACGAAGCAGAGCGCGCAAAGGTTCGATCCAAAACGGTCATGATTCCGTCATGCGTTTCGCCATTGCGCGGCCTCTATAGCAGATCGCTGCGGCAGGAAGCCACAGCCGAGCCTGCCGGGATCGGGTGCTCAGCCGCTCGGTCACCAGCGCCGCCGCCGCGAGGTACTCGAACACCGCGCCGACGAATTGAAGAAGGTATTGCCGTTATCGCTCAACCGAACGAGCAGCCGCGCTTGGTCGAGGACCGCCTCGACGGCGGCGACCATGCGCATTGTCGTGTCTTCTTTTTGAATTCGTTCAGCTCGCGTATGGCAAGCGCGGCGGCTCGGCGGCTGCCGGTGAGCTAGGAGCCTTCGGCCCGGCGGCCAAGGCTTGTTTGCGCGCCTCGGCGAGATCGCTTTTTGCGCGTTCACACTCGCGCTCGGCCGCCCGGGCCCGGCGGCGCCATTTTCGGGCGCCAAGCCAAGCCGCAATGCCGCCGAGGACGAAGCCGACGATGAGGCTGAGCAGCAACGCCGCATAGAGCGGCGCCTCGATCAGATACGGCAGCGGCTCAATCCGCAACGGGACGGTCGTACGGTTCGACACGGCAAAGAGAATGAGAAGCACGGCGACGAAGACGCCGCCGATCCAACGGATCAGCCTCATGAACCCCACCTCGGCGGGCCGGAAAAACGATGCGGTGCGACGGCGGGCTTACTTCTTTCCATTGAGCCGCTCGCGCAGCTCCTTGCCGGTCTTGAAGAAGGGAATGTGTTTTTCGCTCACTGCGACGGCAGCGCCCGTGCGCGGATTGCGTCCGAGGCGCGAGCCGCGCCTTTTGATCGAAAACGCGCCGAATCCACGCAACTCGACCCGATCGCCGCGCGAGAGTGCGGCCGAGATCTCGTCGAAGATCGTGGAAACGATCCGCTCGACGTCTCGCTGATAAAGATGCGGGTTCCGCTCGGCGATGCGCAGAATCAGCTCGGACTTGGTCATCGACATCGACCCCCCTTCCCGGGCTCCCCAGTTTCTTTAATGGTGTGCCGGGTTTCACGGAAGCCTGCCAGAGCGGAAGGCGGCCGTCAAGGATAAGTCACTCAGATAACGTGCTTTTTCCGTCCCCATTTGACCCCGGTCGAGAGTGCGGTGCGCGCTGTGGGGTACGCTGGATAATTGCCAAAAAAAACGGGCGCGCCACCTGAGGGCCGGCGCACCCGCGATTCAACGCCAAGGATGTCGGCGACTTACTTCTCCTCGCCACTCTCCGAGCCGTTTGCGCTTTCATCCTCGCTTTCGGCCTTGGCCTTCTTGGCCTTGCTCGCACGGGTGAGGGCGGCACCGAGAATGTCGCCGAGCGATGCACCGCTGTCGGATGAACCGAACTGCGCCATCGCCTGCTTGTCCTCCTCGATCTCCCGCGATTTGATCGAGAGCGAGTAGCGACGGGTGGAACGATCGACGCTGATTACCTTTGCATCCACCTTCTCGCCAACCGCGAATCGATCGGGGCGCTGATCGACACGGTCGCGCGACAGCTCGGCCTTGCGGATGAAGCCGGTGGCGCCATCCGCAACCGTGACTTCGATGCCGTTGTCGAGGACCTTGGTGACGGTGCAGGTGACCACGTCGCCTTTCTTGATCGAGGTCGCCGTGCGCTCGAAAGGATCGTCGGTGAGCTGCTTGATGCCGAGGGAAATACGCTCCTTTTCCACGTCGACGTCGAGGACTTTGATCTTCGTATTGTCGCCCTTCTTGTAATCCTTGATGGCTTCTTCGCCAGGGCGGTCCCAGGCAAGATCGGAAAGGTGCACCATGCCGTCGATGTCGCCGGGCAGGCCGACGAATAGGCCGAACTCGGTGATGTTCTTGATCTCACCCTCGAGCTCGGTGCCGATCGGAAACTTCTCGACAAAGCCCGCCCAAGGATTCTCCATGCACTGCTTGAGGCCGAGCGAAATGCGGCGCTTCTGCGGATCGACATCGAGCACCATCACCTCGACCTCTTGGCTCGTCGAGACGATCTTGCCGGGATGCACGTTCTTTTTCGTCCAGCTCATTTCGGAGACGTGAACGAGTCCTTCGATCCCTGCCTCGAGTTCCACGAAGGCGCCGTAATCGGCGATGTTGGTGACGCGGCCCTTGAACTTGGCTCCGACCGGATACTTGGCGGCCACCCCTTCCCACGGGTCCGCCTCGAGCTGCTTCATGCCGAGGGAGATGCGCTGGGTCTCCGAATTGAAGCGGATCACCTGCACATCGACCGTCTGGCCGATGTGAAGCGCTTCGGAGGGATGGTTGATGCGACGCCATGCGATGTCGGTCACGTGGAGCAGGCCGTCGACGCCGCCGAGATCCACGAAGGCGCCGTAGTCGGTGATGTTCTTTACGACTCCCTTCAGAACCTGGCCTTCCTTGAGATTGGCGACAAGCTCGGTCCGCGCCTCAGCCCGAGTCTCCTCGAGGACAGCTCTCCGCGAGACGACGATGTTGCCGCGCTGGCGGTCCATCTTCAGGATCTGGAAGGGCTGGGGTTGGCCCATGAGCGGCGAGACGTCGCGCACCGGGCGGATATCCACCTGGCTTCCGGGTAGAAAGGCAACCGCACCGTTCAGGTCGACCGTGAAGCCACCCTTCACGCGGCCGAAGATAACGCCGTTGACGCGTTGATTTTCCTTGAAGGCTTTCTCGAGTGCGGTCCAGGACTCCTCGCGCCGCGCCTTCTCTCGGCTCAGGACCGCTTCGCCGTTCTTGTCCTCGATACGCTCGACATAAACGTCGATCGTGTCGCCCGGCTGCACCTTGGCGCCTGGGCCATGGCCGAATTCCTTGAGCGGGATGCGGCCCTCTGCCTTGAGACCGACATCGATGATTGCGTAATCGCCCTCTACCCCGACCACCCGTCCCTTCACGACGGCGTGTTCGAATGATTCGGTTGTGCGAAGGCTCTCCTCAAGAAGGGATGAAAAATTTTCCTCGCTTTGGGCGAGGGCAGTGGCTTCAGACATCGATAACTCCAATCGTTTGTCGTTTCCGGCCAGCCGGTTGAATCCGGTGGTCTTTGCCCAGTTGCGATATGCGCTTCAGAGCCCTTCCTACAAGCGGGCCCCGGCACCGATGTCCTCGAGGGATGCTGACCATGCCATCTCGGTCAGGTGAGCCGGCTGCCGATCCTGGTCAGGATGAGGTTGACCGCTACGTCGAAAGCCTGATCCGCGTCGAGCGCACTCGTATCCAGCACGTAAGCATCGGGTGCTGGCTTGAGCGGGGCGGCCGCGCGCGCAGAATCCCGCGCATCGCGCTCCTTCAGGTCCTCAAGGACGCGCGCATATATAATGGTTTCGCCCCGCGCGATCAACTCTTTATGCCGCCGCTCGGCGCGCACTTCGGGACTTGCGGTTACGAAAATCTTAACGTCCGCGCTCGGGCAAATGATCGTTCCAATATCCCGCCCGTCCAACACCGCCCCCTTTTTCCGCCCCGGTGGGTGGTGAGCAAAGCGGCGTTGCAGGCCGAGAAGGGCGGCACGGACCTCGGCGAGGGCGGCAACCTGGGAGGCTGCTTTGCTTACCTCATCGCTTCTGAGGGCTTCCGCCAGGGCTGGGTCCTCGAGATCGCTCAGCGCGAGTTCGCGGGCTGCCGCCGTGGCTGTTTCGACGATGGCAGGGTTACCACCCTTGGCCAGCACTTTGTGCCCGACCGCGCGATAGAGAAGGCCCGTATCGAGAAAGGCCAAGTCGAAGCGGTTCGCAATGCGCCGGGCCAGGGTCCCTTTGCCCGACGCCGCCGGTCCGTCAACCGCGACGATCATGACGCCTCGATCTGCGAGATGGCTGCGCCAAGCCCGTTCATGAGATCGACGAACCCCGGAAAGCTCGTGTCGATCATCCTACCGTCGTCGACCGCGATCGGGGCTTTGGCGGCGAGGCCGAGCACCAGAAATGCCATCGCGATACGATGATCCATATGGGTTGCAACGCTGCCGCCGCCAGGAACGGGGCCGGCGCAGCCGTGGACGATCAGGCTTTCGCCTTGGATTTCCACCTTGACGCCGTTTGCGACAAGGCCGGCGGCAATCGCGGCAAGCCTGTCGCTTTCCTTGACGCGCAGCTCCCCGAGGCCATCGAAGCGCGAAACGCCGTGGGCCACGGCTGCCGCAACGGCAAGGATCGGGTATTCGTCGATCATGGACGGTGCGCGAGCTGCGGGAACGTGCACGGCCTTGAGCTTGTTCGCATTGACGACGACAATGTCGGCAGTGGGCTCACCCGCCTCCTCGCGGAGAGGGTCGACACGAAAGGCCGCACCCATTTCGGAAAGACTGGCGAGCAGGCCCGCGCGGAGGGTATTCACCCCCACCCCTTTCAAAACCACATCCGAGCCCGGAACCAAAAGTGCCGCTACCAATGGAAATGCCGCCGACGAAATGTCGGCGGGAACCTTTACCACCTGCGGCCTAAGCTCGGGCTGTCCGGTAAGCTGGATCGCGCGGGAGCCGTCGTCGCGCTCCCCGACCTCGATATTGGCGCCGAAGGCGCGGAGCATCCGTTCGGTATGGTCGCGCGTCGCCTGCTGTTCGATCACGGTGGTCGTTCCCGGTGCATTGAGCCCCGCAAGCAGGATCGCGGATTTCACCTGCGCCGAAGGCACGGGCACGCGATAGGTGATCGGTAGCGGCTCCGTCGTGCCGATCACGGCGAGCGGCATTCGCACGCCCGTGCGCGCGGCGACGCGTGCGCCCATGCGCTCCAGCGGCTCGCCGACCCGGCCCATCGGCCTCCGGCAAAGCGAGGCGTCGCCTGTAAAGAACGTCACGAACGGATGGCTCGCAACGACACCCATGAGAAGCCGTGCCGCTGTGCCGGAGTTGCCCATGTCCAGCACGCGCGAAGCCTCACCGAGGCCCCCGACCCCGACGCCGTTGACGTGCCAGGAGACTTCCTCATCGTTGCGGGAAATTTCGGCGCCGAGGGCGCGGAGGGCTTCCGCCGTGTGAAGCACGTCATCGCCCTCGAGCAAGCCGTGCACCACGGTTTTGCCGACGGTCGACGCACCGATAATCAGGGCGCGATGCGAAATCGATTTATCGCCCGGCAATGAGGGCGAACCTTTGAGTGGTGCTTTGGCGTCAGCAATCGGCTTCGAGATGAGCGATCTCACGTGTCCTCTTTCGCAATTTCCAGTCGATGCACTGCACTTAAGCTTCCTGAGGCAGTCCGTAGCATAAACGACGGGAATCGGCAAAGTACGGGCGCCTTGGTCGGTCGCGATGACCGGACCGGCCCGCACCGCCTCAAAGAAGGGGGGTCAGCCGCGGTCGCCGAACCGGCCTCCTTTTCCTTTTGACAGGGCTTTTGGAAAGTGGCATTGGCACCCCTTTGCTGACCACATGCAGGAGATTGCCGGTGTCGAAACCGGAATGGGGAACCAAGCGGAATTGCCAAAGCTGCGGCGCGCGGTTTTACGACATGCGACGCAGCCCGATCGAATGTCCGAAATGCGGCACAATATTCGATCCCGAAACCCTCGTGAAGGCGCGCCGGCCGCGGGCGGTCGCGGCACCCGTTGTCGTGGCCCCGATCCCGGCCGCCGAGCCCGAACTCGCCGAGGAAGGCGAGGCGGGCACGCCGGTCCCGGAAGGCGAGGAAGAGGAAGTCATCGAGGATGCGTCGGAACTTGGGGAGGACGAGGACGACGTCGCCGAAGTGATCGAAAACGTCGAGGAGGAGGAGGGCGAGCGGTAAGCGCGCTCCCTGGCTCGGCGCCACTCGGAGGTCGGGAGATCGGGACTAGCCGCCGAGGGCTCGGCATGCTGGTCGAGCGAAGTTTTTTCTTGCGCGGGCTCGCCGCGGCCACATATTTTCCCCGCTTCGCACGCCGGGCGACGGATTGGGCGCGATTCGAAGAGACGGATTCAGACGGGGCCGTAGCTCAGTTGGGAGAGCGCTTGAATGGCATTCAAGAGGTCAGGGGTTCGACTCCCCTCGGCTCCACCAATCTCCGGTGGGTCAGGAACCTGACGCGCGTCACTTTGGCGCACGGCGCAGACGCGTCGCACACCCGGGTCGGTTCCGATTGATCTCACACATCGATCTTGCTTGAACGGGGCGAGCCAAGCTTCGTGGCGGCGACAAGGGCCTTTTGGGCGGCCCTGCTCAGCGTGTACGGCCAGATTTGCGCGGCGAGCGCTTGATCTCGTAGGTCACCGTGTGGGAGCGGCCTCGGGTAAGACTCTGATGGATTTGGCCTGCGCCAGCACTATGAGCGCGCGGCGATGGATTGCGCCAAGTCTGGCTCAGTCGCTCTGCCGCGGCCGCAATTTCCTCGTCCGTCGGCATTCGCTCGTGCGTGTCGCTGGGGTTCTCTTTTTTGCGCATCAATTCGCCGTTGCTCGGGTTTGCATGGGGGTGCCGGTCATCCTGTCGGGGAAGAAAGCGCCGTGGAGGTCGTTCCTTCGATTGCAGGGGCGTCCGGGTATCTGCGGCTCATTCAAATCTTGCGTCCGAGCGGCTAAGGGCGCCTACCGAACGTCCATTGCCGCGGCACAGGATGGCGGTCAATTCCCGTGTCGATCTTCGATTGTGCGCGGCGATACTTAATAAATGGTTGCTTCATGAATCGTCACCTTTGAAAAACGCTTGCGTCCGGTCGAGCTATTCAGCGCGGATTTGGCGCTCGACGCGCAGAGGTGGGTGCATACGACTTGCTGTATCCAGGCCGCCCCTGGCAGGACCATCCGCCCGATCCTGAACGATTATGCTTCGGGGTATTCGATCGAGGTGATTTCGAGCGTGGTGTCCCCCGCGGGCCTTCGCCAGGTCACGGTGTCGCCCACCCGCTGTCCGAGAAGTGCCCCTGCAAGCGGCGATTTCACATTGATGAGTCCCCGCACTGGATCGGCCTCCGTCTCACCGACCAGCGTGTAGGTATGCGACTTGCCGTCCTCGTCTTCGACGGTGACGCGTGCGCCGAATGCAATCGTATCCGGATGCTGCGCGGGATCGATCACGACCGCAGCCGCTCGCTGCTGCTCCAGAATGCGTAATTCGCGCATCGCGCGCGCATAGGCAAGCCTTTCGTCGGGCGAGGTCGCGTCGCGCAGTCGCGCTACGTTCGCATGCGCCTCCGCGAGCCGCGTCTCGAGTCGCGCGAGCCCAGCCGGCGACAAAAGGACAGGCCCCTCGATCGACGGCAGATTGAGCTGTTCGTCGGTGAGGCGATCCTCATCGGGCTCTTTCGTAAACGCGCGACTCACAACATCCTCCTTCCCCGGGGGAAATTGCCCCGGGGCCGTCCCCTAGCTTCCACCCGCGCCCATTCCCCCGTCAATGCGCGTCTTGGCATTGACTGCCGCACCACTCGCAGTCAACTGCAGCACGACCATGCATTGCCTGTGCCGCATTCGATCGAATTCATGTTGCGAGGGTGCATCAGCCTACCATAAAGATTGCAAGCGCCGTGAATTCAATCAAAATGCCTCGGCAAGACACGTGAAGCGAGCAACGGCACTGAGTTTATCGCGCCGAGTGACGTGGGAGGGCTTCGATCGTGACGGAAAGAAGCAAGCCAGGGCACGACAATATTGGGCCAACCGTGGCCGAGGCCTATCTGCGGCATCTCGGCGAGAGGGGCATCGAATACATTCTCGCGAACGCGGGGACCGATTTTCCACCGATCATCGAGGCGCTGACCCGTGCTGCCGAGGAGGCCACGCCTACGCCGAAGGCTTTGGCAATACCTCACGAGAATCTGGCGATTGCAATGGCTCATGGCCATACGATGGTGTCGGGCCGGCCACAAACCGTGATGCTGCACGTGAACGTCGGCACGGCGAATGCGATCTGCGGCCTCCTCAACGCGGCACGAGAACGGATTCCAATGATGGTCGCGACCGGCCGCACACCCTTCACGGATGCCGGCCACGAAGGTTCGCGCAGCCTCTATATCCATTGGGGGCAGGAGATGTTCGATCAGGCGGCCATGCTGCGCGAGATCGTCAAGTGGGACTATGAACTGAAGCTGCCCGATCAGGTGGGCCAAGCCGTCGAACGCGCCTTCGCTCTCGCCGAGAGCGAGCCCAAGGGTCCCGTTTATCTGACGCTGCCGCGCGAAACGCTCGCCGCACACTTACCGGCGGACTACGGTAAAGCGCATCGCGCCCAAGCGTCGGCGCGGCCCGCCGCACCCGAAAAAGATGCAATCGCGGAGGCCGCAACCTTGCTTGCAAAGGCGGAGCGGCCG
Source organism: Alphaproteobacteria bacterium (assembly GCA_035625915.1). Lineage (NCBI taxonomy): Bacteria > Pseudomonadati > Pseudomonadota > Alphaproteobacteria > Alphaproteobacteria bacterium. The sequence goes on from DASPOR010000122.1 coordinate 48,310, forward strand.
GTCATCATCACGTCGAGCGTTGGGCGCGACTTTGGCGCGGTACGGGCACTTGAGTCCATCGCCGAGCGGTTTGCGCTGCCGGTCGTGTGCCATATACCGAAGACCTATTGCCTGTCGACGGCGCACAAGATGCATTTCGGCTTCGATCCCGCACCCTTCCTCGCAGAGGCGGATGTCGTCATCGTCATCGAATGTGACGTGCCTTGGGTTCCATCGCGTGCAGCACCTCGCGCCGATGCGAGGATTGTTCATATCGGCGCCGATCCGCTGTTCGGTCGATATCCGATGCGCACATTTCCCGCAGATCTGGCGCTCACGGGCGATGCGCGCACGGCACTCGAGATGCTGGAGTCAGCCCTTGAGGTAAAGGGTGCTGTCCTCAAATCGAAAGTGGATGCGCGTCGGCCGAGATTGGCCGCAAAGCGCAAGGCGATGCGCGAGAAGATCGAAGAAGACCTGACGCGATTCTCACGCGAGACGCCGATTCATCCCGCGGCCGTAAGCCGCGCGATCGACCGCGTGCGCGGCGAGGATGGCATCCTTGTCAACGAGCTCGGTGTGCTCGTCGACTTCATGCATTTCACCAAACCCGGCACCTATTTCTCCTCGAGTTCCGCGGGTGGCTTAGGTTGGGGCCTCGGTGCAGCCCTCGGTGCCAAACTCGCATCGCCCGAACGCCTGGTGATCGCCGCGATCGGTGACGGCTCATACATGTTCGGTAATCCCACGCCGGCCCATTACATATCGCGCGCTCACGACCTGCCGATCCTCTATGTCGTGATGAACAATGCGGGCTGGGCGGCCGTGCGGAAAGCAACCGAAACGATGTATCCCGACGGCCGAAGCCTGCGCGCCAACCGCATGCCGCTTTCGACCCTCGAGCCCTCGCCTGCATTTGAAAAGGTCGTCGAGGCGTCGGGCGGCTATGGCGAACGCGTCGAAACGCTGGAGGATTTGGCGCCCGCCTTCGAACGCGCGATGCACGCCATCAAGGTCGAGAAGCGTCAAGCGCTCCTCAACGTGAACTGCGGTGTTCCCGCCGTGCGCAATTTCTAGAGTGCAATGCAACGCCATTATTCGAATTTCAGTCGACCCGATTGTCGATAATTCGCCGCGGCTCGGTGCGGTCATTAGCCCTCCTTGATTGGGTCGCGTCGCATGCCCAGATAATACGGTGTGACGGCGCCATGCCGGCCGCCACAGGGGCGCCCGAAAGGGGCCCGGATGATGGCACTTCGCTCGCCGACGAGGAGGTTGCAGGATGTCCCGCCTGACGCTTTTCAACAGTCCGCTCTTGCTCGGCTTCGACCATTTCGAGGAGGCTCTCGAGCGGGTTTCGAAGGCCGCGGCGGATGGTTATCCGCCTTACAATATCGAGCAATGCGAAGAGGATGGTCTGCGCATTACGCTTGCGGTGGCGGGCTTCACCGAAGGCGAGCTCGCGATCCAGCTCGAGGACAATCAACTTGTCATTCGCGGCAAGCAGATCGAGGACGAGCGCGACCGCGTCTTCCTCCATCGCGGGATCGCGGCACGACAGTTCCAACGTAGTTTTATCCTTGCCGATGGCATCGAGGTGGTGCGGGCCTATCTGGATAACGGCCTGCTTCACGTCGAGTTGCGGCGCCCGCCCGCGGCGAGTCGAATTCGTCAGATCAAGATCGACTCTGCAAAATCCGACACGCCGAACAAGCGTCAAAATCGGAAGGTGGAGACGATTGAGGCGCCCGCCGCGAGAATCGAGACCCGAGGAGCGTGAAGTGCGAAAAATCAGGGATGGAGGACGCCGGCGCTTATGATGGGGCCGCGAGAGATTAGAGAACGACCATGAGCGACATGATCAACGATATCCGACACTTGTCTTCCCGGGAATTTTTTGCCCTCGGGGTGCAGAACATCGCCTATGTAAAGGAAGTGGTCGAAGACGGTGTAACCGCCTTTGCAATTCATGCGGCAGATGGTTCCCGCCTGGGACTTGCCAAAACGCGCGATCTTGCTATTGCCGCCTTGAAGCAGCACGACCTCGAACCGCTCAGCGTGCATTGATTTTCCGGATTTATCGGGGATATCTGCGCCGCTCAAGGGGCGATGGCGCACCTCGCTCCGCGGTCGAGCGAATCGCGCGCGACAATGAGTGAAACTTTTTGCATCGTCGCTTGCGGCATGCACATGTGCCGCCGCCGCGGCGAAGCCTCATTTCCTGGCTGACGGTTTCAGGCGGCCCTGCTCGCGGTCGCGTCGGTTAGAAGCGCATAGAGCGCTTCCGCCGTGTCGGAGCCGCGCAGCTTTTCGCAAATACCGCGGTCGCGCAAAAGGCGTGAAATGCGGGCGAGTGCCTTCAGATGGTCTGCGCCGGCCTGGTCGGGGGCGAGGAGCAGGAAAATGAGATCGACGGGTTGTTCGTCGATTGCTTCGAAATTAATCGGCGTTTCAAGGCGCGCGAAAAGTCCATAAAGCCGGTCGAGATTGGCGAGCTTTCCGTGCGGAATTGCAATGCCGTTTCCGACACCGGTGGTGCCCAAACGCTCGCGCTCGATGAGCACTTCGAAAATCCGCCGCTCCGGCACGCTCGTCAACTCGGCGGCGCGCTTGGCGAGCTCCTGAAGTGCCTGCTTCTTGCTCGTTACTTTCAAGTGCGGCACGACGCTTTGCAGGGTGATCAGATTATTAATTTCCATCTTTACTCCTCTGCCGCGGCGACTTGACATTCGCCGCCGCGGGGTCGACCCAGCCGATATTTCCATCCGGCCGTCGGTAGACCATGTTAAGCCCTCCATGCGCAATATTGCGGAACAGCATGGCGGGAAGTTCCGCGAGATCGAGACGCATCACGGCCTCGCCCACGGTCATCGTGTCGATCGCGGTCGTAAGCTCGGCGATGACGACTGGCTTGTCGCCATTGGTAAGATCCTCCTCGCGATCATCGTCCCTTCCCGCCGCCAGGACGTATTGCTGGGCCACCAGCGAAGCCTCGGCCTGGTCCTGTCGCTTGTGGTGGTCGCGCAAGCGCCGCTTGTACCGCCGCAAACGCTTGGCGACACGCTCCGCCGCGGTATCGAACGCCGGATAGGGCTCGGCCGCATCCGAATGCGCCTGCACCATGATGTTGTGCCCAACGCGGACCGCAATGTCGGCGCGATAAAGGTGCGCGTGACGCGACAACACGACGTGAGCGTCGAGCGCGTTGCCAAAGTATTTGTCGACCGCCGCCGCAAGGGTCGTCTCGACATGGCTCCGCAGCGCATCGCCGACGTCGAGCTGCTTGCCTGATACGGAAACCTGCATGGTCGATCTGTTCCGCGCAATCCGCCCGGTCAAACACTCACGCGTCGGCCCACCCGCGTGGGGGCCTGATATCGAGGCGCCGGACCATAGTGAGACCGTGAACCCAAGTCAAGCGCACCTCCCCTTCTCACACAAGTCTTTCATTATTCTGCCGATTTCAGCCGCCGGCGCTGCACCGAGGAAGGAATTCGCAATGCTTCCCGATACTTGGCGACAGTGCGGCGCGCGATATCGACGCCGTCCTTGTTAAGGATTTCCACGATGCGATCATCCGAGAGAACCTCATCCGGCTTCTCGGCATCGATGAGCGTCTTGATGCGGTGCCGCACCGCCTCGGCAGAGTGCGCCGCCCCGCCCTCCGAACTCGCGATCGACGAGGTGAAGAAATACTTGAGCTCGAACATGCCACGCGGCGTCGACATATATTTATTGGTGGTGACACGGCTGACCGTGCTCTCGTGCATTTCTATGGCGTCGGCGATGTCTCGCAAGACCAGTGGCTTGAGAAATTGCACGCCATAGGCGAAGAAATCATCCTGCTGACGCACGATCTCGCTCGCGACCTTGAGAATTGTGGTCGCGCGCTGGTGCAGCGACTTGACGAGCCAGTTGGCCGATTGAAAGCGCTCGGAAAGATAGTCTTTCTCGTCCTTGTTTTTGATCTCCTTGTTGACGCGCGCGTAATACTGCAAGTTCACGAGTACGCGCGGGAGCGTGTCATTGTTGAGTTCGATCTGCCATCCCCCGTCGGGATGGGGGCGCATGATGACATCGGGTGTTACCGGTTGCGCCACGATATTGTCGAATGCCAGGCCGGGCTTGGGATTGAGCGCCTTGATCTCGGCCATCATCTCGACGAGATCTTCCTGGTTCACGTCGCAAAGCTTGCGCAAGGCGGCCATGTCGCGCTTACCGAGTACGTCGAGATGGTCGAGCAGCTTCGCCATGCAAGGATCAAAGCGGCCGCGATCACGGAGCTGGAGGGCCAGGCATTCCTTTAGGTCGCGCGCGAAGATGCCGGGCGGATCGAGTTGCTGGAGCCGAAGGAGTGTCGCCTCCACCCGCTCGGCGCCGCAGCCGAGCTGCTGCGCGACCGACTCGAGCTCGGCGCTAAGGTAGCCCGCCTCGTCGAGCAGATCCACAAGGTGCACGCCGATCATGCGGTCGACCGGATCGGTCAAATCCATGTTGAGCTGCTCGACCAGGTAGTCTCGCAAACTGACCGTATCGGTGAGCGTCTGTTCGAGATTGAAGCTTGGATCGTCAAAGCTGCCGCCACGCCCGTTGCCCCAACTCGATCCCCCGTCGGGTAGGGGGCCGGCGATCTCCGCGGCGCTCGATTCTTCCCAAAGATTTTCATACTCGGTGTCGAGTGGGGCGTCGTTCTTCGACCCGAGCGAGGTCTCGTTAGCGAGTTCAGCCGTATCGCGTTGCGTTACGTCGAGGGATTCGCCAGGCTCGCCGTCATCCTCGGCGCTCTCCGAGCCGGCGGCGCCGATGCCATTCTCCTCTGCCGCTTCGGCCGACGGCGATTCGCCGCTTGCAATCGCGTCCTCAGTCGGCTCGACGCGCTCGAGCAGCGGATTCTGCTCGATCTCCTGCTCGACGAAGGCCGCGAGCTCGAGGTTCGACATCTGCAGCAGCTTGATTGCCTGCTGCAATTGCGGCGTCATCACCAGCGATTGCGTTAGTCGCTGATCGAGACGCGTGGTGATCGCCATGACGCCGGCCTTCAGAGGCTAAAGCGTTCGCCAAGATAGACGCGTCGTACGTCTTCGTGCGCCACGATCTCGTCGGGCTTGCCCTCCATCAGCACCTGACCGTTATGGATGATGTACGCTCGGTCGACGATATCGAGGGTCTCGCGCACGTTGTGATCCGTGATAAGCACGCCGATGCCGCGATCCTTGAGATGCGACACGAGGTCCCGGATGTCGCTGAGTGCTATGGGATCGATGCCGGCCAGCGGCTCATCCAGCAGGATGAAGTGCGGCTGGGAGGCAAGGGCCCGCGCAATCTCGCAGCGCCGTCGTTCGCCGCCGGAAAGGGCTAGTGCCGGCGCGCGCCGCAAATGCGTGATCGAAAATTCGGCGAGCAGGTCGTCGAGCATGATTTCGCGCTTGTCGCGATCCTGTTCCACGACTTCAAGTACGGCGCGGATGTTCTGTTCGACCGAAAGGCCGCGAAAGATCGACGGCTCTTGGGGCAGATAGCCGATCCCGAGACGCGCACGCCGATACATCGGCAAGTCCGTGATGTCTTGGCTGTCGAGCAGGATACTGCCGTAATCGGCGGAAATGAGTCCGGTTATGATATAAAAGCACGTCGTCTTACCCGCACCGTTGGGGCCGAGCAATCCGACCGCCTCGCCGCGCTGGACAAAAATGCTGACGTTGCGCACGACAGGACGCTTTTTGAAGCGTTTTCCGAGGTTCCTGGCCTGAAGACCCGAATTGTCCGCGACGAGCCGCGGACGAGGCGGCACTTCGCCGAACGCCGGTGTCCGAACTATTTCGCTGCGTCCGTCGCTCACGCGCTCCACCTCCTAATTATCCTTACTCGCAGACGGTTTGCTGGCTGGCTTGCCGCCCGACGCAGCACCCGAGGAGGACGAGTCCTGTCCGGTCCCATTGTCGTCGGGCGGTTTGGGCACCAGCAGACCTCGCACTCTATCTTCCTTGGCGCAGGTGAACAGCCGGCTGATCCCCGTATTCGTGTTCACCTCCGCGCATTCACCGTTCAGCTGATCCTGACCGCGCGTGATTTTAACCTGTCCCTTGAGGATTGCGATACCGCTATCAAGGTTATAGTCGCCGTAGAGCGCACGTGCGGTTGCATTCGGGGACGTGATCACAACATTTCCGAACGCCTCGATATTGCTCATCTGGAGGTTACCTTTGGCGTCGGGCTTGAAATGGGCCTCCATGACATTGGCGCGGACCGATTTATCCTCTTGAATCGCGGTGGCGTCGCCACGCGCGACGGCGTATTGGCGGTGTTGCCAATACTCCAAGCTGTCCCTCGCGGTGATGCGCGCCTTGGGTGTATCAAGCTCGGGTTTTTGACCGGTTAACACAAAAATCGCGTTGTCGACGTCGTAGACCGCGCGGTCGCCGACGGCGGTGTCCGTCGCAGTCGTGATCTTGACGGCGCCATTGGCTTCGAGCCGCCAGACGTCCGACCCACCCGTGTCGGTCTTGCGATAATAGGCCTGGAGGATATCGCCATAAACCGTTACGTCACCGCGCTTTGCCTTGGCATTGCCACGTGCGATATAGAGCTGCTTTTGTTGCTGCCACTCAATACCCTGCTCCGCTTCGACGGCGACCGGCTCGCCATTCTTGCCGCCCGAGAGGCCAAGAACACCCTGATCGGGTGCTGGCTCTGCGCCAACAGCCTTGCCCGTGTCCTGAGATTTGCCCGTATTCTGGTCCTGAGCTTTGGGTTGAGCCGGCGGCGTACTCGGCGCTGGGCCGGTAACCGAAGCAGGCGGCGCATCGGGAAGCGCTTGCTCGGAGGGTGCTTGACTTGTGCCGCTGCTGCCGGCGGTTGACTTCGCCCCTTGCGCAAGTGCTGAAGTACCCGGAAGGGCAAGTGCCGCCGAGAGCGAAAGCGACAAGATGACGGCGAGATGAGGCAGGCGCGCGCGCATTTTCATCCACCAAGTGGATTGGTATCGCCCGCATGCGGCCGAAGATTGAGGTGAGCCTTGCCCGTGAAAATGACGCGATCGCCCTTGTCGTAGATCCGGAACCCCTCCGCCGTGACTTCGCCCGATGGGCCTTGGCCTTCGACGGGATCGTCGCCTTCGGCCGTGTTCTTGACGAAGTCGATATGGGCCGAGAGCGTGCGGAAGGCGTAGCCGTCGTCGCGATAGAGGTTGACATTGCCGATAAGGTCGAGCTGCTGATCCGCCTCGCGATACGCGCCGAAGTCGGATCGGAGCGTCACCCAAGCGCCACGTGAGAGCGTGATGTCGGCTTGCGGCTGCTCGAGGTCCCACACGTCCGAATTGGGGTTTTTTTTGGTCGAGGACTGCGCCGTGACGGTGTAGGGCTCCCCTTGCTTGTCGGTACCTTGGTAGCGCGGATTGGTCAGACGCTGCTTCTCCACGTCGTCCTGGGTGATGTTCGCCACGCCGACCACGATCTCATGCTCGTGCTTTCGGAACTCAGGCCAAACGATCACCATGATGACGAGCGCAAGCCCCACCGCCGGCAGGACCATTTTCATGGCCCCCACGAAGGAGCTGTAATTCGATCCGGCGAGCTCGGCACGCACGCGCGGCGCCTGGATCCGCATGCGCGTGCGTTTCTCGACCGTCGGATTGGTACCCTTGGCTTGCGCCATTCGCTGGTTTTCTCCGAAGCTCAGCTTACGCCTGCGCGAAGGCAATCGTGGATGTTGAGGATGCCGACCGGCCGACCGTCCTCGACCACGAAAAGACAACCGATCCCCAGATTGTCGATCCCGCGCGAATTCATCAGGTTGAGCGCTTCGACCGCGAGTGCTCGCGGACGGATCGTCTGCGGGCCGTGGGTCATGACGTCACCGACCCGCTTTTCGAGGAGTGCGCCTCCCATATGACGTCGCAGGTCGCCGTCCGTCACGATCCCGATGAGCTTCCCCGCGTCGTCGATGACGCCGACGCAGCCGAAATGCTTCGCGGTCATGACGAGGAGCGCCTCCGACATGGAAGTCTCGGGCCGCGTTACGGGAATCTGATCGCCGACATGCATGATGTCGGACACGCGTAACAGGCGGCGGCCGAGCGAGCCGCCGGGATGGAGCACCTGATAATCGTCCGCGGAAAATCCGCGACGCTCGAGCAGCGCAATCGCGATTGCGTCGCCGAGTGCGAGCATCGCCGTCGTCGAGGTGGTCGGCGCCAAGCCTAGCGGACAAGCCTCCGGCACGTTCGGCACCAAGAGTGCTACATCCGCTGCCTCCGCGAGAGCACTTTGTGCGCGGCCTGTGATTGCGACGAGCGGGATCGCAAATCGGCGCGTGTAGGCGACAAGATCTCCAAGCTCGTTCGTCTCGCCAGAGTTGGAGAGTGCCAGTACGGCGTCGTCGCGCGTGATCATGCCAAGATCGCCGTGACTTGCCTCGGCGGGATGGACGAAAAGCGCTGGCGTTCCGGTGGAAGCGAAAGTCGCCGCGATCTTGCGCGCGATGTGCCCGCTTTTTCCCATGCCGCTCACGACCACGCGGCCGGCAACCGCTTGAAGCCGATCGAGTGCCGCGACAAAAGCACCGTCGAGGCCGGCAATGAGACCGTCGAGCGCTGCCGCCTCAAGGCGCAGAAGCCGGGTGGCGGCGGCCAAGTCGGCATTGTCGCGCGAAGCGACGGCTGCCCGTGCGCCCTGGGGCTCTCCAACTTTGGCGCCAGAGCCGACGGACGAACGCTCTGGAGCTGCCTCAGGTCGCATCCGCTGCCCCCGCATACCTTTGTAAATTCTCACGGATTCTCGATATCCCCAATATGCGCTCCGTTGCCGGTCACGTCAATCCGAGTTGGAAAGTGCTGTTCAGTGCGCAAAAATGTCCGGTTCCTGCCAGCCGCCCAAATCAAGGTCTGCACGCACGGGCAAAAAAGCGAAGCAGGCCTCGGCGAGATCGCGCCGACCCTCCCGATCGAGGAGAGCGTCGAGCCGTTCCCGGAGCGCGTGCAAGTACAATACGTCGGACGCCGCGTATTCCAGTTGCTCGCCGGTCAGCTTCTCGGCCCCCCAATCGGATATTTGCTGCTGCTTATTCAGCTCGACCCCTAAGAGTTCGCGGCAAAGATCCTTGAGGCTGTGCCTGTCCGTGAAAGTCCTGATAAGTTTCGATGCGACCTTCGTGCAATAGACTGGGCGGCAGCTAACACCGAGATGCGCCCGTAGTGTCGCCAGATCGAAGCGCGCGAAGTGGAACAGCTTGGTCACCTTCGGATCCGCCAAGAGGGCTGTCAGATTGGGGGCCTCGTATTCGCCGCGGGCGAACTGCACCAAATGACAGTTCCCATCCCCCGCCGAGAGCTGAACGAGGCAAAGTCGGTCACGATGCGGGTTGAGGCCCATCGTCTCGGTGTCCACCGCGACCACAGCGCCAAAGGCGAGCCCGGCGGGAAGGTCGCCGCGATGAAGCTTGATCTGATGTGCTTTCATGTCCCTCGACGCCGCCCAATGCCGGTGTCGGTTGCGTGCAATGGTGCCCAGGAGAAGACTCGAACTTCCACGACCTCGCGGCCACAGGTACCTGAAACCTGCGCGTCTACCAATTCCGCCACCTGGGCGTTGGATCGGCACGAATCTTGCGGGCACTGCCTATCCCGGCCCAAGTCCGATGTCAACGTCGAAGCTGCAATTTCCACTCAAATGCGGAACGAACTTGTCGCCATCCGCGCCGCATTTCCAGCGTCCCGCCCCTCCTTTGCGCCGACGATGGTGGATGGAGCCGGTGTTCTTGCGACAAGCCGCCGGACTCGTTAAGAACCATTGGACCGACGATGGTTTCACATCTCTAATCGGTCGACGAGTGTGGCGAATCCGAAATCCACCACACGAGCGAAGGGGAGCTAGGTCATGGCAATTCGCCGCACCACGATCTTTGGCGGGTCGGGATTCATAGGCCGCCATCTCGTGCGGCGCCTCGCGGCTCACGGCGAGATCCTCCGGATCGCCGTGCGCGATCCGGCAAACGCACAATACCTCAAGCCTATGGGCGACGTGGCACAAATCGTGCCGATGATGGTTGACGTGCGCGACGAGGCTGCGGTCAGGGTCGCGGTCGAGGGCGCTGATTCGGTCATCAATCTTGTCGGCATCCTGTTCGAGCGTGGCCGCCAGAGTTTTGATGAAATTCACGCAAGGGCGCCGGGACGCATTGCCCGTCTCGCGGCTGAGGCCGGTGTGAAGCGCCTTGTTCACGTGTCGGCCATCGGGGCGGATCCGGACTCACCGGCGCGCTATGCGCGCACGAAGGCGGCGGGAGAACAGGCTGCGCGCGAGGCGATGCAAACAGCGACGATCGTACGCCCGAGCATCGTTTTCGGGCCGGAGGACGAATTTTTCAATCGCTTCGGGGCACTTGCGCGCTGGCTGCCGGCACTACCGGTGTTCGGTGCGGCCCCGCGGCTCGAAAAATTCGCCGAGGGCGGGGCGCGCTTCGAGCTTTTGGGTGCTGGCGGCGTGCGTTTCCAGCCGGTCTATGTCGGCGACGTGGCGGAGGCGATCGTGCGCATACTCGAGGACCGAGGGACCGAAGGGAAGATTTATGAATTGGGCGGGCCGCGCGTTTATAGTTTTGCCGAGATCATGCAGCTCGTGCTGAGAGCGACGGACCGTAAGCGCTGGCTCTTGCCGCTGCCGTTGAAGGTTGCTGAAATTCAAGCCGCCATCCTGAGCCTGCTGCCTCTTCCGAAGCCACTCCTCACCCGCGACCAGGTGCTGCTCATGGAACGCGACAATGTCGTCTCCCAAGGAGCGCTCGGTCTCTCGGCACTTGGCATCGCGCCCACCGCCGTCGAGGCGGTGCTTCCGGATTACATGGATATCCACCGGCGCGGCGGGCGATATCGACATTCCCGCCTCGCTTGAGCGCAAGGGAAACCGCGCGGTTAGGCCCTCGTTCGAACCGCTCCGCGACCAGTCCGACTTCGTTCGGCACGGGATGGTGTTGAATCCCGGGCAGGCCCCGCATGGCCACACCGTTTTCGACCGATGGCGTTCCAAAGATTATTCCCGAACAACATCTTAACCGGCAAAAATCGTCAGATGGTTCCAAATCGGAACTATCTTTTCTTGCGTCATTTTCCCCTTCGGCTAAATTCAGATTGATTGACGCAGCTTTAGAGAAAATAGATCAGCGGCTCTGACCTATTACAAGAAAATCCCGCCCATACTGGGCGAGAGAGGCTCGCAGTCGGTCGCTGGGTTCAGATGCCCAACCGGGTGCGTTTTTGGGGTGTGGCCAAAAGGAGGCCCCTGGCCTTCCAAGCCGAACTTCGAAGTCTCGCACGCTTCGACGCGCCGTGGGGATTGCGATGCCGCGTAACCAGCTCAAGTTTGTCGATGTCGAAAAGCAGATGCCCGACAAGCGGGATGCGCAAGCGCGTCGCCACGATTTTCGGGAAATCTTTGCCGAATTCGACGAGGGGCGCGCCAAGGAGCAGGCGAGCCGGTGCTCCCAATGCGGCGTGCCATTCTGTCAGGTCCATTGCCCGCTTCATAACAATATTCCGGACTGGCTGATGCTGACCTCGGAGGGTCGGCTCGAAGAGGCTTACGAGACTGCTTCGGCGACCAACAACATGCCCGAAGTCTGCGGGCGAATTTGCCCACAGGATCGCCTCTGCGAAGGCAACTGCGTCATCGAGAAAGGCTTTCATGCGGTCACCATCGGCGGGGTCGAGAAATACATCACGGAGGCCGCTTTCGCGAACGGCTGGGTCAGGCCGCCACGCCCGCCGCGAGAGCTTACGCAATCCGTGGGCGTCATCGGTGCCGGGCCCGGCGGGCTCGCGGCTGCCGAGCAGCTTCGCCGCAAGGGCTATCAGGTCCAAGTCTACGATCGTTACGACCGGATCGGGGGGCTTCTCGTCTACGGCATCCCGAACTTCAAGCTCGAGAAAAGTGTCGTGGCGCGGCGTGCAGCGCTGCTGCAGGAGGGAGGTGTTGCGTTTCATCTCAACTGCGAAGTCGGCAAGGACATCGTGATCGAGGAACTGCGCGAGCGCCATGCCGCGGTCATCATCGCGACGGGTGTTTACAAAGGGCGCGACATTGCGGCCCCCGGGGTCGGGCTCGGCAATATCGTGGCGGCCCTCGACTACCTCACCGCGAGCAACCGCCAGGGCCTTGGCGACCGCGTGCCGCAGTTCGAAGACGGCACGCTCGACGCGTCGGGCAAGAACGTGGTCGTCGTGGGCGGCGGCGACACGGCGATGGATTGCGTGCGCACGGCGGTGCGCCAGGGGGCCAAGTCCGTCAAGTGCCTCTATCGCCGTAACCGCACCAACATGCCGGGATCGCAGCGCGAGGTGCAACACGCCGAGGAAGAGGGTGTCGAGTTCGTGTGGCTTTCAGCACCGGAAGCGTTCCTCGGGCGCGGTGTGGTGCGCGGCGTGCGCACCGTGCGGATGCGGCTCGGTGTCGCCGACACATCCGGCCGGCAGGTGCCCCAGCCGATCGAAGGTTCCCATTTCACGATCGACGCCGAACTCGTCATCAAGGCTCTCGGCTTCGACCCGGAGGATATCCGCACGGAGCTCGGCATGCCCGAGCTCGAAGTGTCGCGCTGGGGAACGGTCAAGATCGACTACAAGACGATGATGACGAACCTCGACGGTGTGTTCGCCGTGGGCGACATCGTGCGCGGGGCCTCGCTCGTGGTCTGGGCGATCCGGGACGGGCGCGACGCGGCCGAAAGTGTTCATCGCTACCTCAAATCCAAAGCCGCGACCGGCATTGCCGCAGCGGCGGAGTAACGACCATGCTACGACTTTATGACAATCTTACTTCGGGCAATGGCTACAAGGTTCGGCTGCTATTGACGGCCCTCGGCATTCCTTTCGAGCGGGTCGAGCTCGACGTCGATCGAAGCGAGACGCGCACGCCCGAATTTCTCGCGAAGAATCCCAATGGGCGCATCCCGGTTCTTGAGGTCGCCCCCGGCGATTACCTCGCGGAATCGAACGCGATCCTCTGTTACCTTGCCGACGGCACACCCTATCTTCCGCAAGGTCGGCGTGCGCGTGCCGCGGTCATGCAATGGCTCTTTTTCGAGCAGTACAGCCACGAGCCGAATATCGCGACCCTTCGCTACTGGATCACGCACAATGTGCTCACGCCTGAGCGTGCTGCAATGCTGGAATCGAAGCGTACCGCTGGTTATGCGGCACTCCACGTGATGGAACGCCAGCTCGA
>DASPOR010000123.1 GCA_035625915.1 Alphaproteobacteria bacterium
ATGTAGAGAGAGAAACCTTTTGCCATCTCCACGGTGATCGCGGGCGGCATGGCGAGCTCCGTCCGATTCACGACCGCGTCGATCAGAACCGGGCCATCATGGGCGAGTGCCGTGGCGATTCCGTCCTTGACGTCCGACGGATCCTCGAGCCTTATGCCGCGTACACCGATTGCCTCTGCCATCGCCGCGAAATTCGGGTTTTTGAGTTCCGTACCGAAATCGAGAAAGCCCGAGGATTTTTGCTCGAGCTCGATGAAGCCGAGCGCGCCGTTGTTGAAGACGACGACTTTCACTGGCAGTCGAAGCTGCGCGAGGCTCAGAAAATCGCCCATGAGCATTGCGAAGCCGCCGTCGCCCGAGAGCGAGACGACCTGCCGACCTGGAAATGCCGCCTGGGCGCCGATCGCGTGCGCCATCGCGTTGGCCATGGAGCCGTGCCAGAAGGAGCCGACCAACCGCCGCTTGCCATTCATTGCGAGATAGCGTGCCGCCCACACCGTTGGCAGGCCAACGTCGCACGTGAAGACGGCATCCGCGGCGGCACGGTCGCTCACCACCTTGGCGATCTGCTGGGGATGTATCGGCCGCTTGCCTGGCGTGCCGGCTGCAAGGTCGTCGAGCGCCTTGCGCGCCTTGGCATAATGCTCCCGAGCCTGCGAGAGGTGAGCACCGTCGCGCTTCTGTTCCAGGAGCGGCAGCAGCGTCTCGAGCGTCATCCGGATGTCGCCCACGACGCCGAGATCGACCGGCGCGCGGCGGCCGATATTCTCCGCGCGGTTGTCGACTTGCGCAATCCGTATGCCGGCGCCTTGAGGGTAGAACTGACGATAGGGAAAGTCGGTCCCAAGCATCAGCAGAATGTCGCAATCGAGCATCGCGTAGTAACCGGACGAAAAGCCAATCAGCCCGGTCATGCCGACATCGTAGGGGTTGTCCCACTCGACATGCTCCTTGCCACGCAACGCATGGACCATCGGCGCTTTAAGGCGCTCGCCGAGCGCCAAAAGCTCTTTGTGCGCGCCTTGGCATCCCGAACCGCACAACAGAGTCACGCGACCCTCGCCGTTGAGGAGTGTGGCTAGCCGATCGAGGTCCTGCCGAGCGGGCACAAGAATCGGCGCCGCGGGCAAGAGGCCAGCGGGCTTGGGAGCCGGAGCGTCGGAAGCGGGTCGCAGCGCCACATCGCCCGGCATCACTACCACCGAAACGCCCCGTTTGCCGACCGCTTCGCGGATCGCGACCTCAAGCACGCGCGGCATCTGGTTGGCGCCGGAGACGAGTTCGCAATAGTGACTGCATTCCTTGAAGAGCGTCTGCGGGTGCGTTTCCTGAAAGTATCCGGCACCCACTTCAGCCGAGGGTATCTGTGCGGCGATGGCGAGAACCGGCACGCGCGAGCGGTGGCAGTCGAACAAGCCGTTGATGAGGTGCAGGTTGCCCGGCCCGCAGCTTCCCGCACAAACGGCGAGCTCACCCGTCAGATGCGCCTCCGCACCCGCCGCAAATGCCGCCACCTCTTCGTGCCGGACGTGAATCCAATCGATCTTGCCTTGCCGGCGGATTGAGTCCGTAAGGCCATTGAGACTATCGCCTACGATGCCGTAAACCCGCTTGACGCCGGCTGCGGCCATAACTTCCGCGAATTGATCGGCAACGGTTCTTGCCATGTCACCCACTCCCCCACTGGCGTCCCACGAGGCCTGGCTGCGGTATCGCGGGACCAAGCGAATATGTGAGAATTTCCAACCATCTTATCGGTATTATGAATCGAGGGTACGTTCAAACCCCTTTCGGGCTCGCTTTACACGATCGGAAATCTTCTTTTGACGCAGCGACAGCATATTGGAGGTGCATGATGACGCGTATGCGGCTACGCGATCTCGGAATTACGATTGGGGGTCTGCCGACTGGAGAATTCAACGCCATCACCGATGTTGCAGGCGTCAAGGTCGGGTACTTCACGTTGATCCGCGACACGCCTCGCGTTTCGCGCACGGGCGTCACCGCGATATGGCCTCGTGGAGCAGAAATTTGGACCGATTACGTGTTTGCCGGCACCTTCTCGTTCAACGGCAATGGCGAAATGACGGGCCTGCCTTGGATTGCGGAGCAAGGCACGCTCGGTGCCCCGATCGGAATCACCAACACATATCAGGTGGGCATCGTTCGCGATGCAATATGCGCGCTCGCGGTGCGCGACGGCGCATCGCAACTCTTCCACCTGCCGGTCGTCGCGGAGACTTACGATGGCTGGCTCAACGATATTCAGAGCTTCCCGCTTACGATGAAGCATGCATTCGCCGCTTTCGACGCCGCCATCGGCGGCGGACCCATTGCCGAGGGCAACGTCGGTGGCGGAACGGGAATGATCTGTCATGAATTCAAGGGCGGCACCGGTACTGCCTCGCGTGTCGTGACGGAGGATGGTGCGCGCTACACGGTGGGAGCGCTCGTCCAAGCCAATTATGGAATGCGCGAACTCCTGCGCATCGATGGCGTGCCGGTCGGCCGCGAGATCGGCCTGGAGGTTGTACCCGGACGAACCGCCGGAACGCAGGGATTCCGACGGAACGAGGAAGGCAGCTCAATCATCGTCGTCCTCGCCACCGACGCGCCACTCATCCCAATCCAGTGCCAACGTCTCGCGCGTCGCGCGACAACTGGCCTCGCCTGGGTTGGCGGCACCGGCGCCAACGGCAGCGGCGACATCTTTATCGCATTCTCGACCGCCAATCACATTGGACAAAGCGACCGGATCACGAACCTTCGCATGATTGCTCCCGATGCCATGTCCGGCCTTTTTCGTGCCGCGGCCGAAGCCACCGAAGAGGCGATCGTCAATGCCCTGTGCATGGCAGAAACGATGACAGGCAGAGACGGCCGCACCATCCATGCTTTGCCGCTAGACCGGCTGCAAGAAATCATGCTGCGTCAAAGGCCGCGGAGCTGACGCTTCGCTCCAATATCGCGCCGGAGCGATTATCGCCTCATGGAGGTGCGTGGTGGTTTGACGATGGAGCGACCGTCGTGCCGATGGCTGAGCTTGCTTGACACCCGGCGAGAACGGCAGCTAGGGTTAATGCAGCAAAATCAATATGCCGGAAGCATTCCGGCACAACGAAGAAAGTAGCCGGCGGCTAACAGGGATGATCACGCGCGCGATCAGCGTGGGGTAGAGATTCCCCTCGGTGCGTCGAGGGTGGAGAAGGCGAAAGTCGCGCATTTTCGGGCATGCCTCGCAGCCAGGTCACCAATCGTATGGCTGGAGGGAGGAGGAGCATCCGGCTGCTTCGATCGAAGCTGTCGAGACAAGCAAGCTTCTCCTTCACCGGCACAGAGCGCGCTTGTCGTTAAACGCCGGTTGCTGCTGAACGTAACTGCGGCCGCGGCTTGCAAGAAAAATGGCCTGCGGCGGGGCGCTAGCGAAAGGGGGGTGAGCCATGTTTAAGATTTCACGTCGCGACATTGGAGCCTTGCTGATCGGTGCAGGACTAGCCGCACTCGCCGGCGTCACGGGTGTTCAGGGCGCCACCCCAGGCGACACGCTCGTCATGGCAAAAGCTATCGACGACATCATCTCGCTCGACCCTGCGGAGGTTTACGAATTCTCGGGGGGCGAAATCATTAACAATGTCTACGACCGGATCATGACCTTCGACCCGAAGGATTTCACGAAGCTGGTCGGTGGCGCTGCCGAAAGCTACGCGGTGTCGGATGACGGATTGACGCTCACGCTCAAAATGCGCAAGGGCATCAAATTCCCCTCGGGCCGTGAATCGACCGCCGGCGACGCCGCATTTTCGCTTCAGCGGGTCGTGATCCTCGACAAGACGCCGGCTTTCATCCTGACCCAGTTCGGCTGGACGAAAGATAATGTAAAGGAGATGGTAACGGCACCGGACGATTCGACCCTCGTGCTCAAAATCACCAAGCCATTCGCGCCGACTTTCGTTCTTAATTGCCTTACCTCGGGCGTCGGGTCCGTGGTCGACCAGGAAGAAGCCATGAAGCACGCCCAGGGTGACGATTTGGGTTACAACTGGCTCAAGACCAACTCGGCGGGCTCGGGCGCATACAAGGTCGTCAGCTGGAATGCCAAGGATTCCGTCGTGCTCGAAGCCAACCCAAATTTTCATGCTGGACCCGCCAAGCTCAAGCGCGTGGTAATTCGCCATGTAGGCGAGGCGACGGCACAACGCCTGCTGCTCGAGAAGGGCGACGCCGACATCGCACGCAATCTGACCGCCGATCAGATCAAGGCGATCGCCGGCAACAAAGAGCTCGTTGTTCAAACCGAGCCGAAGACCAACATTTACTACTTTGCGGTCAACGTGAAAGATCCGACCCTGGCGAATCCCAAGGTGCAGCAGGCGCTTCGCTGGCTTATCGATTACCAGGGGATGGAAAAGACCTTCTTGGAAGGTCAATTCAAGGTCCATCAGGCATTCTGGGGCAGCGGCTCGGCGGGTGCGCTCGACGACACGCCGTTCCATCTCGATGTCGCAAAGGCCAAGGCTCTGCTTGCGGAGGCCGGTGTTGCCAACGGGTTCACCATCGACATCGACGTCGCCAACGCACCACCATTTCCCGACGTAGCCCAGTCGGTCCAGTCGACCTTCGGTCAAGCCGGCATCAAGGTAAATCTTGTTCAGGCCGATCAGCGCCAGGTCATCACCAAATACCGTGCGCGCAAGCATCAGGGTGTCCTGCTCTATTGGTCGCCCGATTATCTCGACCCGCATTCGACCGCCGACTATTTCGCGAGGAACCCCGACAATTCCGATGACGCGAAGACCAAGACCATCGCATGGCGCAATTCGTGGGATATTCCGGAACTCACGAAGGAGACCGATGCCGCCCTCCTTGAGAAAGACTCGACCAAGCGGATGGGCGACTATGTGACGCTCCAACGCAAGCTCCAGCAGGCCGGCCCGATCATGATCATGTTTCAGCAGAACGAACAGGCCGTGGCGCGCAGCAACGTAAAGGGCTTCATTTTGGGTCCGAGTTTCGACACGGTGGTCTATTGGCAGACAACGAAGTAGTCGGCTGAATATCCGACGGAGCGGGAGGGTGACGGACAAACACGATGGCGAGCGCTGACATTGCCAAGTTGGTCGTCCGGAACAGCGGCCGATTTGCCTTCACCCTCGCGCTCACTCTGACCGGCCTGATCTTCGTCACATTTGTGATCGGGCGGCTTTTACCGATCGATCCAGTCGTTGCGATTGTCGGCGACAGGGCGTCGCACGAGGTTTATGTCCGAGTACGCCATGAGATCGGATTGGACCTTCCGATCTACGTGCAATTTTGGAGGTACCTCACTGGAATTCTCTCCGGAAATTTTGGCAACTCCGTCATGTCAAGCCGTCCGGTGGTCGAGGACCTTACGAACTTCTTTCCGGCAACCTTCGAGCTCGCAACCATTTCCACCCTCATCGGTCTGATCGCCGGAATACCCGCCGGCGTGATCGCGGCAGCCCGCCGAGGCGCCTTGTTCGACCACGCGGTTCGCGTCGTCGCACTCGTCGGCTATTCGGTGCCCGTATTCTGGCTCGGGCTGGTGGCGCTTCTGATCTTTTACGTCGACCTCGGCGTCGTCGCAGGACCCGGTCGGATCGACATCGCCTACCAATATTCGATTGAGCATGTGACGGGCATAATGCTGATTGACACGTTGCTTGCCCGCAATTGGGACGCATTCGAAAACGCCGTGTCGCACACAATTTTGCCTTGCGCCATCCTCGGTTACTATTCGATGGCTTACATCACGCGGATGACCCGGGGCTTCATGCTGGAGCAACTTCAACAGGAATACATCACAACCGCCTTGGTAAAGGGTCTTTCTGAGCGCAGAGTGATCTGGGTCCACGCCTTCCGCAACATAATGGTTCCGCTCATTACCGTGATCGCGCTTGCCTATGCGAATTTGCTTGAGGGAGCCGTTTTGACGGAAACGATCTTCGCCTGGCCGGGTGTGGGGCTATACATCACCCAATCGCTGTTCAGCGCCGACCTGAACGGTGTCCTTGGTGGGACGATCCTGGTCGGCGCGTGCTTTGTGCTGATCAATGTGGCGGCCGACCAGCTTTATCGCTTTTTCGACCCGAGGGCGCGCGCGCGATGAGTCTCTCCACCTGGCTGCTGACCGACACGCCGCGCTCCCGAGCGCAAGCTCGCCTTGGCAATGCTTTTCTCAGCGCAACGACGCTTCTTTCAAACCGGCTGACGCTTATCGGCCTTGTCCTGGTTCTTTCCATGGTGGTCGCGGCAGTATTCGCGCCGTGGCTCGCCACGCAGGACCCGTTGGCCCAGAGCCTCGCCGAGCGGTTGCTACCGCCCTCGACCATGCACCTCATGGGCACGGACCAGCTTGGGCGCGACATCTTTAGCAGGGTGATCTACGGCTCGCGCATTACACTCACCATTGTGGTTCTCGTTGCGGTGATCGTCGGCCCGCTCGGTCTCGTCATCGGAACGGTGGCGGGGTACCTGGGTGGGGCCGTCGACACCGTTCTGATGCGCGTTACCGATATTTTCATGGCCTTTCCCCGCCTTGTTCTAGCACTTGCCTTCGCCGCGGCACTCGGTCCCGGGATCGACAATGCCGTCATTGCGATCGCCATCACCACCTGGCCGCCATATGCCCGTATCGCACGCGCCGAAACGATCGTACTGACGGGCAGCGACTTCATTTCGGCAATCCGCCTGATCGGCGCATCCAAGTCTCGTATTCTTATTGGGCATATAGCCCCACTTTGCATTTCCTCTGTGGTGATCCGGCTCACGCTCGACATGGCCGGAATCATCCTGATCGCGGCGGGGCTTGGCTTCCTCGGCCTTGGCGCCCAACCTCCAGCACCGGAATGGGGTGCGATGGTCGCGACGGGCAGAGACTATCTGATCGACCAGTGGTGGGTTGCCACGATGCCCGGCATCGCGATTTTCATGGTGAGCCTCGGTTTCAATCTGCTTGGCGACGGGCTGCGCGATATTCTCGATCCCAAATTGCGGTAGGCGGGAGTGACAGGCCCCCTTCTCCATATCGAAGATCTTCACGTGGACTTTCACTCGCGAAAAGGCGAGACGAATGCCGTGCGGGGTGTGAGCTGGCAAATGGGTCGAGAAAAACTCGGCATCGTCGGTGAGTCCGGTTCGGGAAAATCGCTCTCGGTCCGCGCCTTGCTCGGTCTTGTTCGCCCGCCCGGGGAAGTTCGCGCGCGGCGGCTCGAGCTCGACGGCGTCGATCTCAGGGCGTTGTCGGCGCGACAATGGCAGAGCATCCGCGGTCGCCGTATTTCGATGGTCCTGCAGGATCCGCGCTACTCGCTTAACCCCGTAATGCGCATCGGCGATCAAATCGCCGAGGCATACCTTGCTCATCACGACGTGAGCCACGGCGAGGCGCAGGCGCGGGCACTCGACATGCTGGCCGCCGTCCACATACGCGACCCGGAGCGCGTGGCGCGCGCCTATCAGCATGAGCTGAGCGGCGGGATGGGGCAGCGCGCCATGATCGCCATGATGCTGATGCCGGAGCCCGAAATCTTGATCGCCGACGAGCCGACGTCGGCGCTCGATATCAGCGTTCAGACCCAGGTGTTGTCCATCATCGACGAGATGGTCACGAGCCGGGGCATGGGGCTCATTTTCATCAGCCACGATCTGCAACTCGTTGCGAGTTTCTGCGACCGGGTTTTGATCATGTATGGCGGACGCGTCGTGGAAGAACGTCTTGCCAAGGAATTGCCCACCGCCACACACCCTTATACCCGTGGTTTGCTCGCGTGCTTGCCTCGGCTGGGCGAGCGTCGGGAGAGCCTGGCCGTACTAGAGCGCGATAATGCCTGGAGCCGCGAGGTCGAGGCACCATGATCGAAATCCTGGATCTTCACGTTCGATTTGGATCGGTGCATGCCTTGCGCGGCGTTTCAATGACGATCGAAAAGGGCCAGAGCTATGGCCTTGTCGGTGAATCGGGCTCGGGAAAGACCACCGTTTTGCGCGCCCTTACGGGACTGATTGAGAATTGGACCGGACATATACACTTTGCCGGCGAAGCGCTGTCGCACCGCCGCACGAAGGCGTTTCACAAGGCAGTGCAAATGGTTTTCCAGGACCCCTACGGGTCGTTACATCCGCGCCACACAGTGGACCGAATTCTATCCGAGCCGCTTATCATTCACGGCTTCGACCGGATCGAAGCGCGCATCCTTTCGACGCTATCCGATGTCGGCCTTGGACCTTCATTCCGCTTCCGTTATCCTCACCAGCTTTCAGGCGGGCAGCGTCAGAGAATCGCGATCGCAAGGGCCATTATCATGGAACCGCTCGTGCTGCTCCTCGACGAACCGACCTCTGCCCTCGACGTTTCAGTGCAGGCCGAAATCCTGAATCTGCTGAAGCGATTACAACGAGAGCATGGATTGACGTTCCTGCTGGTGAGCCACAATCTTCCGGTGATCGCTCACATGTGCACTCGGGTGAGCGTCATGAACGCCGGCTTGGTCCTCGAGGAATTGAGCTCGGACGAACTGCATCGGCGTCGCGCTAATTCCGCCTATACCCAACGCCTGCTTGCGGCGAGCGAAGGGTATCATCCAGCGCTCGTCAGGGATCTCGCCGCCCTGGCGATCGAGGAAGGTCGTTAGTTTCGTGAGCGCGCCACCACGGCGTTCCACGGCGCCGGCGTCACCGCCAAATCGCCGGAAAATAAGCGCTCGAAAGGTCTCGAAAAAATCGAACGGCAAATCGCCGCGCAGAATATTAATATTTGAAGCCTAGTGTGGTGAATTTGAAGTTCCTAACATTTTGGTGGCATCCGCGTTTAGGAACTTCAAATCCGAATACCACACTAAATACTATATATTGGTCGTGCGGCTTTGAATGCGAAATTCGCTCCCGGTCCCGTCCTTTTATATTGCGAATTTCGGGTTCGCCACACGAGCGTTCCGGGGGTTTGCTTCCCAAGGGGAATAACGCCGGATGCGCGTGCGACTTTATTTTCGGTCAGAAGGCACACATGGACTATGAGTCGATCTTCGTTCACCAGCTCAACGAACTCCAGCGCGAGGGGCGCTATCGCATCTTCGCCGATCTTGAGCGCCAAGTAGGGCGCTTTCCGCGTGCGACGCATTACCGCAAGCATGGTCCGGACGACGTAATCGTCTGGTGCTCGAACGATTACCTTGGAATGGGCCAGCACCCGAAAGTGCTCAAGGCCATGCACGAGGCAATCGATCGTTGTGGCGCTGGGGCTGGGGGAACTCGGAATATCGCCGGCACGAATCACTGTCATGTGATGCTGGAAGACGAGCTTGCCGACCTGCATGGAACCGAGGCCGCACTACTCTTCAACTCCGGCTACATGGCGAACTGGGCGACGTTGAGTACGCTTGCATCGCGGCTCCCTGGATGCGTCGTACTTTCCGACGAAATGAACCACGCTTCCATGATCGAGGGCATCCGACATAGCAGGGCGCGCAAGTTGAGATTCGTCCACAACGATCCCGAGGACCTCGATCGCAAGCTCGCCTCCCTTGACTCCGCCCTACCGAAGCTGGTCGCATTCGAATCGATCTACTCCATGGACGGCGACATCGCACCGATCGCAGAGTTGTGCGACGTCGCCGACGCACATGGGGCAATGACGTATCTCGACGAGGTCCATGCCGTCGGGCTCTATGGACCGCGCGGGGGTGGAATTGCCGAGCGGGATGGGCTCGGCGGCCGCCTGACCGTGATCCAAGGAACCCTGGCCAAAGCGTTCGGCGCTATCGGCGGATACATAGCGGGGTCCGAGGCCGTCTGCGATTTCGTTCGGAGCTTTGCGTCCGGTTTCATCTTCACAACAGCACTGCCGCCGCCCGTGAGTGCGGCCGCACTTACGAGCATTCAGCATCTCAAAATTAGTAGCGTCGAGCGTCGCCAATTAGGGGAACGTGTTACCTTTGTGCGCCAACGACTCGACGCGGCCGGGATCCCCCACCTCATCAACCCAAGCCACATTGTGCCAGTGATGGTGCGCGATTCGGTTCGGTGCAAAGAGATCAGCGACCGACTTCTCGATCGGTTTAAGATCTATATCCAGCCCATCAACTATCCGACGGTGCCTTACGGAGCCGAAAGGCTGCGCATCACGCCATCCCCACTCCACACCGACGCCGACGTCGCTCATCTGGTTGGCGCCCTCTCGACGATCTGGACGGAATTCGGCCTGGAGCGCGCGGCGTAGCGCCCTGCCCGCGTTCGGCCGGACGCCACCCTCGTGTGGTATTCCGATTTGAAGTTCCTAAACGCGGATGCCACCAAAATGACAGGAACTTCAAATCCACCACACGAGGAACGATCGTTGCGCGGTCTGGATATCGAAGGCTGCCTTGTTGGCGGACGGACTTGGCACGAAGGCGTTCGATCCGATAAGACTGGGACACCGAATTCAGCAGCACTAATAAGGAAAGGTCAGGATCCGTGGCTGAAAACTTCGACGTGGCGATTGTCGGCGGCGGCGGCATCGGCAGCGCTGTCGCCTATTTCCTGACCGCCAACCCGGATTTCCGCGGAAAGGTTGCGGTGATCGAGCGCGATCCGACCTATTCCCGGTGCTCGACGACACGTTCGGCAGGCTCGGTGCGTCAGCAATTTTCGACACCCGGCAATATCGAGATGTCGAAATTCGGCGCCTATTTCCTGAAGCATATCGGAGACTATCTCACCGTCGACGGAGAGGTGCCGCAGGTCAGCTTCCGCGAGATCGGTTATCTCTTCCTCGCGAGCGCGGAGGGTCGATCGGTCCTGGAGCGCAATCACGAAATTCAGAAGGCTCACGCTGCAGATAACGCACTCCTCGGCCCGTCCGAGCTGAGTGCGCGTTTTCCCTGGCTCAACACGAACGGGATCGCGCTCGGCTCGCTCGGCCTTTCCAACGAGGGTAATTTCGATCCCCATGCGCTGCTGCAGGGTTTCAAGCGCAAGGCACGCGCCCAGGGTGCGGCCTATATCACCGACGAGGCGGTCTCGATTTCCCGCGACATCAACCGAATCACGGGGTTGACCCTGAAGTCCGGCACGAAAATTAGCTGCGCGATCATGATCAACGCAGCGGGTCCGTTTGCAGGCGCAGTTGCGGCACTTGCCGGGGTGGCGCTGCCGGTCAAGCCTCGCAAGCGCTTCGTCTATGTGATCGACTGCCGCACATCAATCGAACGTTGCCCACTTTTGATTGATCCCACGGGCGTATGGGTTCGGCCCGAGGGACCGCAGTTCATTTGCGGCGTCTCCCCCGAGGAGTCCGACGATCCCGACTGCGACGATCTCGAGCTCGACTACCGATTATGGGATGAGGTCGTATGGCCAACCCTTGCCGAGCGTGTTCCAGCTCTTGAGGCGGTCAAGCTCACCAACGCATGGGCGGGTCACTATGACTACAACACGGTTGACCAGAATGCGATTCTCGGCCGTCATCCCGAGATCGATAACTTGATATTCGTCAACGGCTTTAGCGGTCACGGCATCCAGCAAGCCCCCGCCGCCGGCCGCGCAATATCGGAACTTGTCACCCAAGGACGCTACATAAGCCTGGACCTTTCGGACTTCGGCTATCAGCGCCTCGTCGACGGGCGACCGCTCAGGGAGATCAATGTCGTCTGACGCAGTACCCTCCGGTGTTCGCCCAAATCCTGGTTGATCCGCTGCGAACACCTGAGACGCGTCGCGCTATGCCGCGCGACGCAGGAACCGACTTGCGCAAATGCGGCGCTTTTCTACTCCTTCACTTCTGCCTTGGTGACGCCGGCTCCGGCGACATCCGTCTTTGGCGGGTCGATGATGGAGTAGTAGGCACCGCCCTTTCCAACCTCGGTGAAGAAGATGTAATAGGTGACCTGGAGACCGCAGCGGTTAAGCGTCCACTGCTCCTGCCATTTGCGCTCCGTCACCGCCCCCGTTGAGTGTTCGGTCGGCAACACCGTCGGCGTCGCCTTTACCATTTTCTTGTCTTTGCAGTTCGGCGCCGCTTCATCGTCGTGGCTCAAAACCGTCATCAAAGTCCTGCTTTGCAGAAACTCCGTAGCGAGCGAGCCCGTATCGTAGTTGCCGGCGTGAACACTTCCCACCAGGGCTACGGTACTCAACAGTATGGCCGAAGCCGCCAAGCGAGCCAGCCTCACCCTTAGATCCCTTATCATTGAGATCCCCTATTTGCCTTATACGCGACAACAACTGCCGTCGAGCATGACGGACTCTCAGTGTCGGACGCAAATCAAATCGGCGTGGGGAAAATATATTATATATTAGTAGTTTAGTATATTTGGTCTTCCCCAGCGTTTCTCATTCTTGTTCCAAGATGGTTAAGAAAGCGTTTGCACGGGAAAAAACGCGCGGATCGGCCCGCCGCTCAAACGCTATGTCGCCGACTGCCCGAGCGTGAACGGGTCCCGGTAAGATCGCCCTGAAACAAAGAGCGCAACGCATAAAAAACGGCGCCGGCCAGAGGCCGGCGCCGCCTTCACGTCAACTGTCGATCCAGCCTATTTGATCTGGATTTGGACGTTCCGGTTCTCCTGCTCGCGCACATTCATCGGCGTCGGGACTCGGAGATTCGTAAAGCTCTTACCGATCGTCGAGATGTTCGCCGCAGGTATGCCGTGCTGCACGAGGTAAGCCTTAGCAGACGCGGCCCGCTGCTCCGAGAGCGTCTGGTTGTACGCCTTCGTGCCGACCGTGTCGGTGTTGCCGATTAGCATCATCTTCGGCGAGCCCATGCCCTTGACGGCGGTTACGACCGTGTCAAGGATGCGCGCGGCATCGGCACGGATGTTGTACTTGTCGAAGTCGAAGAAGATTATGAAGTCATGCGCCGCAGGCTCCGCCATAGGCTTCTTCTCGAGCTTCGCCATAGCGTCCTCGAAACGCTGGCGGCAGCCCGGCAGAATGTTCTTGAAGATCGGCATGCACCAATCGCGGATCATGCAATCGAAGGAAACCTGCGCGATCGCCAAATCGGCGGGATCGCTGGTCTTCGCTCCTGCCGCGATGACCGCGTTCAGCCGCGCCTCGTTCTTTTTCGCTTCGGCGAGCTGGTCAGGCGGTAGGCCCTGTTTGTCGACGTTTTCCCAAGCGACCTCCTCGCCCGTGCCGGCTCTCGCCGATTTGTTCCCCCAGAACAGAGCTTCGCTCAGGAAGTTGTTCTGCTGGAAGGTACGCGCAAGCCCGATATATTCCTTATGAAGCGCCTTCGCGAAAGCCGAGCCCTGCCCCGGATCCTGCTCGATTGGACCAAGCTGGTCGTCGATATAGTGAGTGGTGCACGCTCCGAGCAATAGAAGCCCGACGAGCGCGCCAACGGATTTCAGAATCTTCATTGTCCACCCCTTTTGGAGTTCTTCCCCATCTCCGCCGCCTTAAGCCTAGCAAAACTCACTTTTCGCCGCAACGCAGCGAAACGTGTCCCCAGTTGAGCCAAGCGCCCTTGGACAACCTGTCCGCGTAGGTACTATCTGTGCTTTCCCCTCAACGGTGAACCGTCACTATAAAACATAGCGTCTTTGCAAGCCACTGCAACATGGTTTGATTCCGTGGCAAATTTTCAGCCGTGAGTGTGACAATTATGAGACTCGTAAGAAAAATTTACCAGCCGCTAGCGCGGGTTAGCGCGCCAGGAGCTCGCGGAACCAAACCTGTCTGACATGGTCCTGCCCAAGCGCCAAGGCGACCCGTTTGAGCAATTCTTGGCGGAGCCGGTATGTTTGTGCGGTTCCTTTGAGATCGTCGGGCGTGAGGGAGCGAAGGGGAACCTGAAAGGAATCCTGGATTCGGGGCAAGAGCGCCTTGGCTAACGGTAAATCGGCAGCGCTCGGCAGTTCGAGAACGATGCTCGCGCGCAATAGGAGGATTTGGCCGTTTGGCGCGTCGATGTTGACGACCATATCGGGCAAATCGAAAAACACAGCCGGGTTCACGCGCGACTCTTCCGGGTTGGCCTGACCGCCGAGATTCAATTCGGACAAAAGCGGGTCGAGGGCAAACCAGATGCCGGCGCCGACGAGGGCAAGAAGAACGACGGCAAAGAAGACGACCAGGGCGAGCCGTTTGCGCGGCAAGGACCGGAGCCGCTCGAGCGGGCTTGACGATGACTGCACCGCGTCGGCTTCCTGCTCGGGGCCGAGGTCGGTTGCGTCACTGGCGATTGCGCCTGTTCCCTTCATCGCGGCCGTGCTGCTCCAATGCGCGATCGGGTGCGGCTTTTTGACAGCACCCCGTTAACCCTATCCCGCTCCCGGTTAATGGACTATTGCCGGATCGGCCAGGACCCTCAATGGAGCCGTTTCGAACCCTGTCCAGGTGTGGCAGGGTCCGCAGGCCGTGCGGAGGTCGGCCCCGCTTGATGGTGGAAAAGCTTCCAGGCGCCGCTCTCGCGCATGAACAGGTTCGTGGCAACGAGATAGCCGCGCTCCACGACTTCGTAGCAGACAACCATCGCGACTTCGCCGTAGATCGTCGCTTGGGCGTGAAGGCAACGGATATCCGGGGAACTCGGATTGCTCAGGATGCCGGCCCAACTTTCCATGACCGCATCGCGCCCATAGAGGGGCGCCCAGCCCGGATGGACGCAAGCGACCTCGACCACCCGCGCCCAAACCTTGTCCATGGCGGCGAGATCGCGGTCGGCGAAAGCGCGGTAGAACGATTCGTTAACCGCCAGCACCATCGCTTCGCGGCTAGCCGTTTCCATGACACACCCTTGCCGACATCCCCTGGAGGGAAGCTTAATCGAAGTACGGCAATTCAGGGAGTCGCCGTTCGCGGGTGGCGTCGAAAGATAGGAACTTCAAATCCACCGCGCTAGGCTTGCACAAGATCTGGTAGTGGCTTCGCCGCGAGGCTGTTGGGAAAGACGGATCGTTCGATCGCATCGGCCGGAAGCTCTAGGTGATCGTGCAGGACGCCCTTGATCGGTTCGCGCAAATCCATTGTCGGCGCCAAATCCCGATTCTGATAAAGCCTGGAGCCGTCGAGCCCGGGCCAACGGGCCATCACCCGTCCACCGCGCACCGCACCTCCGATCAGGAACGCCGCCGTCGCGGTCCCATGGTCGGTACCCCCCGTCCCATTCGGGCGTGCAGTGCGGCCGAACTCGGTCGCGGCGATCACGACGGTGTCCTTCCACGCAGGTCCGAGCGAGACGGCAAGCCCGTCGATCCCCTGGGCGAATGCTTTGAGGGTGTCCGCCATGCGGCCTTGAACGGTGCCTTGACCTTGATGGGTGTCCCAGCCTAGGCATTCCATGACGGCGACGCGCGGGCCATCCTTGGCAGCCAGCAATTTTCCCGCCTCGGGCGCCAATTTGGCGAATGCGTTCGCTTGAGGGCCTTGAGGACCCATCATGCGCTGGTCGCCAAGCGCTGTCTCGGCGAGCGTTTCCGCCTGAGCACCCTCGTCAAGCGCCATGGCGAAGGGTTTGTCGCTGCGATAGAGCACCACGAGCTTTTGAATCGTCTCGGGCGGAAGCCCTCGCAATGGCGACGGCGCCCAGGATTGCACCGGAATCTCGCCCCGAAGCGCCAGCGGCACACCCTGGCCAACCGCCAAGCCTGTCCTTCGCGCATCAGCGCCATAAAGTGCGAGCGCACGATTGAGCCAGCCGTCCTGCGTCGAATGAGGCGTGGTGGTGCCATTCTCGAGCACATCCTGCCCGTCGAA
Organism: Alphaproteobacteria bacterium; assembly: GCA_035625915.1. Lineage (NCBI taxonomy): Bacteria > Pseudomonadati > Pseudomonadota > Alphaproteobacteria > Alphaproteobacteria bacterium. The sequence continues at coordinate 15,700 of DASPOR010000123.1, forward strand.
ATGGGAACGGTCCCGATAAGGCGTTGCGACCGCGTGAAAGGCGAGCGCTTCCCCCTTCTTGAAATACGGCGCTATGGGCGCCAAGGCCGCGTTGAGGCCATAGAAATTATCGATCGGAATGATGCCGTCCGATTGCCCGGGTGCCGGAAGGGTAAGCGTGCCGCGCACGGATTGATAACCGCGATCGCCATAAGGCGGCACGGCTGCCAAGCCGTCCATGCCGCCCCTCAAGATGACCAGCACGAACCGGCGTTCGCCCGGGATGCGCGCGAATGCCACGCGCGGTGAGCCGAGGGCGGCGAAGCCCGCACCCGCCGCCAGACCAAGAAGCACATCTCGACGTGACAGCATCGGTTCACCTCCGCTGGAACTCACGGCTTGCGAAGAGCAGGGTCAATTTCTCCACAGGGTCGCCGCTCGACGCGATGGCCTCGCGCGTTTGCGGCGCTGCAACGGGCGCGATCGTTTCCGCCAGGATCGCTTCGGCGGGAACCGCCCCGCCGATTTTCTTGGCGGCCGCGTTCGCCCATTCGATCCGATGCATGAGCGCCTCGGGGCCAAGCCAGTCCTCCCCCCTGTCCGGCCATCCCGCGGGCGATGGTGCGGAGAACGGGCCTTGATCGAGCATGCGGAGGGATTGGATGAGAAGCTTACCGTCGCTGGGCCTAGCACCCGTCGCGCGGACGAGCGAAACAACGTAATCCTGGGGCGCCTTTACTTTCGCGAGCGGATCGGTCCACGCTTCGGGCGAGTCGATTGCGGCGCGCGTGACTTCCTTGAGATCGCCGCCGGTGCGCTGAAAGACTGCGGCAATCCGCTCCACGGCCGCCGGCGGCGGATCGTCCGCAATAAAGTGGCGCGCCAATTTCTCCGCGACGTGCTTCGCGGTCGAGGGATGGCGCGAGAGTGCTGCGAGAGCTGTCAGCGTTTCGCCCTGCCCGCTCTCGGGATAGGTCACGCCGAGGAGCGACTTCGGACCGGGCTCGTGAATGCGGGGTTCGAAATAAAAACGCCCGCCGTCCGGCTTGGCGATCGGCACGACGGTCCAACCCGTCAGCATGCGCGCCATCGCCTCGACGTCATGCTGGCCGTAACCGCCCTTCACGCCGAGCGTGTGCAGCTCAAGCAGCTCGCGCCCGAGATTTTCATTGATGCCGACGTTCCGGCCACGCTTCCCGGCGATCGAGTTTGGGCCAATCGATCGCGCGTTATCGAGATAGATCAACATTGCGGGATGACGCACGACGGCGTTCAGCATGTCATGATATCGACCGAGCACATAGGGGCGGATCGCCTCGCGCTCAAATGGTCCACAAAGGCCCGCGATCTCCCCGCGCTGAATCGAAACGGTGAAGTGATTGGACCAGAACGTTACCATTCGCTCGACGAGTGGCGTTTCACTGTCGATCGCGGCAAAGGTGCGCGCCTCGGTCTCCGAAAGATAAATTTCCCGGATCGGTTGATCGAGCCGGCTGAAGGCATTCGCACCCGCGTTCGGCGCCTCGGCCACGGTGGCCGGTGCCGGTTCGTTGACGGTGCTACGCATAAAAATTGGCCGCTGCGGCGCTGCGGCAACTTGGCGGCGCTGTTCATTCCTCTCGCGCCGGAGCGCGAAGAACTGGCGCATCTGATCCTCGGGGCTCGGAAGGGCGTCGAGTGCCCGAGGATTTACCGGGTGGTCGAGCTGAGCTGTTAACCATCCCTTGGGGTCGCTGGCCACAAGCTTAAGATCGCCGGGGCGCGGACCAAGACCGTAACGCGTCGTTGCGATGAAAGCTTTGTCTAAAGCCATTCGCGATCCTTAATGCCCGTCGAGCAGGGCGCTGCGCGAATGCGACCCGAGGAACGCTCTTCATTTGCGCAGGCGCTTTCAGTCCAGCATCTTGTTCATAAGAATACGTAAATATAGCGAAAACCCGGCGTCCGCTACGTGGCCCGAAATCGGAGCCCTTCTTTCAGGGCGTTCCGGCGGCGGATCCTCTATGGGGTCGACCCCGGGTCGAGCGCCGCATCCGCACTTCGGTCACGCCTGCGGTCGCCAGCGCAGCAGATAGCGCTCCAGCCGCTCGATCGTGAGATCGATACCGAGCACGACAATCGAAGTCAGGATCAAGCCGGCGAAGACGCCCGTCGTGTCGAACACACCCTGCGCCTGGGAGACGACGTAGCCGATGCCTTTGGCGGAGCCGATATATTCGCCGACCACAGCACCGACGAGGGCGAAGCCAATCGAGGTGTGAAGGCTCGAAAAGATCCATGCCATCGCCGAGGGCAGGTAGACATAACGCATGAGTTGACGGTTCGAGGCTTGCAGCATGCGTGCGTTGTTTACGATCGCCGGGTTGACCTCGCGAACGCCCTGAAACGTATTGAAGAAGACAACGAAGAAAACGAGCGTGACGCCGAGCGCAATTTTCGACGTCATCCCGAGCCCGAACCAGATGATAAGAATAGGAGCCAGGATCACGCGCGGTAGCGCATTGAAGACACGGATATACGGATCGAACACCGCAGCCAGGAGTTCGACCCGTGCTAAAACGAGCCCCGCGGCAACGCCGCTCGCGATGCCGATTGCGAAGGCGGCCATGGCCTCGACAAGTGTCGTGAACAAATGGGGCCAGATATACCCCGTCTCGACCCATTCGACGATGCGCGCGCCAATGGCGGAGGGCCTGCTGAAAAAGAAGGAGTCGAGCCAGCCTATGCGAGCGGCGATTTCCCATGCACCGATCGTGACGACGAAAAACGCGACCTGGAGAACCAGGACGAGCAGACGGCTCGCGCGGCCCCGTGCCGTCACGACGGCGATCGGTCCTTCACGCGCCATGCGCGGGTATTCCGTCGGCACCCCCGGCGTTTTTCATCACCTCCTCGCGCAGATCCGCCCAGATTCTTTTATAGATTGCGTTGAACGCAGGCAGAAGCCTGATCTCCGCCACATCGCGCGGGCGCGGGAGGGCGATCGGATAGTCACCCTTGATCCGCGCAGGCCCGCTCGACATAACGATGACACGGTCGCCGAGCGCAATGGCCTCTTCGAGGTCGTGAGTTATGAAGAGGACTGTCTTATTCGACCCCTGCCAAAGTTCGAGGAGCTCGTTTTCCATGATCTGGCGCGTCTGCACGTCGAGCGCACCGAACGGTTCATCCATCAGTAAAATGCGGGGATCGACGATCCACGCCTGGGCGATCGCAACTCGTTTGCGCATACCGCCCGAAAGCTGATGGGGAAACCGATCCTCGAAGCCGGTGAGCCTCACGCGAGCGAGCCAGCCGCGTGCGGCTTCGCTCGCTTGGACGCGCGGCACACCGCGAAACACGAGACCGAGAGTCACGTTGTCGAGCACGGTGCGCCAAGGCAGGAGTGCATCTTCTTGAAAAAGATAGGCCGCATGCCGATTGATGCCCTTGAGAGCTTCGCCGAATACGCTAACGACGCCCTCGGGTGGTGCCAGCAATCCAGCCGCGGCGTTGAGCAGGGTCGATTTACCGCAGCCTGACGGTCCGACGAGTGCGACGAACGTGCCATCCTCGACCCGCAGGTCGATATTGCTCATGACCGTTTGGACAAGGCCAGCGGGTGTCGCGAATCGGATTGTCACGCGATCGAAGGCAATCGCCGCCGAATTCGCTTCCATCGCATCGGTGCCCACGGGGCCAACCTTCAGTTTGTCGGGGCCCCAAATCTAGCGGCGGCTTTTTCGGCAAAGGCGTTGGTGTAAGTCTTCGTCACGTCGACATGTGCAGCAGCAACCTCGGGGTTCGACTGACTGAAAACGGCGAGGACAGCCTCCGCCCCTTTTGCATCCATGAGGCCATTGACCGAGTACATGGGGAGGGTGTTCTTGAGTGCCGCGATATAGAGCGCGCGATCCTCGCCCACATATTCCGCCGGCATCTTCGCGGCGATTTCCTCCGCCGTATGGGCGTGAATCCACTGAAGCGTCTCGACGATAGCGTCGGTCAGCATCTGCGCTTCGGCGCCGTGATCCTTTACCCAATCCGCGAGGCCGTAGATTGCGCCACCGGGATAGTCGCCCCCGAATGTCTTGCGCGTGTCCGCCTCGCTGCGCGTGTCGAGGAGAATGCGGACGTCCTTGTTTCGGCCCTCGAGCTGCGTGACCGCAGGATCGAGCATCACGGCCGCCTGAACCTGCCCTTGCTCCATCGCCGCCACGGCCGTCGCATCGAGCCCGACGCCCAGAACGGAAACCTTGCCGGGATCGATGTTCGCTTTGCTCAGCGCGTACTTCAGGAAGAAATCGGTCGACGATCCAGGCGCCGACACGCCGACCTTCTGGCCCACCAGATCGGCGACGCTCTTGATCTGCGCCGTGCTCTTTGGCGAAACGACAAGGACCAAACCCGGAAAACGATCGTAGACGACGAACGCTGCGAGAAATTTGCCTTTGGGTGCGAGATTGACCGTGTGGTCGTAATACCCCGACACCACGTCGGCACTGCCGCCGAGCACCGCGGTCAGCGCTTGAGAACCGCCTTTGAGATTGATCAGTTCCGCGTCGATACCGTTCTTTTCATAGAATCCAAGCTGACCGGCAAGCACCGTCGGCAGATAACAAAGGCAGGTGGCGCCGCCGACCGCAATCCTCACATGGGGCTTATCCGCGGCATTCGAAGCGCCGGCACCGAAAGTCAGGCCAGCGACAAATGTTATGCATGCAAGAAAGTATGCCCATCCAATGCTACGACCGCGAGCCGGCCGATTTGCCCTCGAAATCATTGCTCCTCCAACGTTTTTCAGTTTTTGCTTATCGAGCCGTTTTGAGAATCAGCCTTACCCTATCGGTCGATTTAGGGCACTTCAAGGGGGGGTGTCGATCCGGTCGCTCCTGGTTTGGACTGCGCTGGACCGCGCCTAACCTCGGCGCGCCGGCAGCGCTTTGTGCGACCGAATATCGAATGGGACCGTTGGCGATCTCGGGTCGGCGATCAAAGAGCTATTACCGCCAACATCGCCACAACGATGAACCACGACGAATAAACGTCACGATGTGTCATGACCTGGTCCTTTTTATGAACTCTACTCATTGCACCCTCAAACGGCCTGTTTCCGCCTTTGGAGCCTCGGCTCTCGGTCGGAGGCTCGGCCAAGTTCGGGGGAGATTAGACCTCTCTCATCGGTCGATATATGACGCCCGTCACAACCGAAGCGTGACCGAAATCACATCCGCCACCGCCCCGCGATTGGAGGAGGGTGGACAAAACCATGGGAGTTGACCGGCATTCTTCGATATGCCTGTCATAACCATGATCCCGCTGGCGTCGCCGTCGGCGGTACGGCCAGAGGAGAAGCGCACGATGGCCCGAAATGACCCCCGCAAGAGCCAGAATGGCGGCGATAATTCCGGTGCCAGCCGGGGTTTTACCCGGGGCTTGACCCAATACGGCGACCCCGGCTTCGCGGCGTATCTGCGGCGCTCATTCGCACGCTCGATGGGATACTCAAGCGACATGCTCAGGCGCCCCGTGGTCGGGATCGCCAACGCCGCGAGTGGGCTCAATAATTGTCATCGCCACTTTCCCGAACTGATCGAGGCGACGAAGCGCGGAATTCTTGCGGCTGGCGGTTTGCCGCTCGAGTTTCCAACCATTTCTCTGGGTGAGCCATACCTCACGCCGACCAGCATGATGTTCCGGAACCTCATGGCCATGGACGTCGAGGAAATGGTGCGCGCCCAACCGCTCGACGCGGTCGTCCTGGTCGGCGGTTGCGATAAGACCGTCCCCGCTCAGCTCATGGGGGCGGCCTCGGCCGGCACCCCTGCCATCCAGCTTCTCGCGGGACCGATGATGACCGGGCGCTACCGGGAACACCGGCTTGGAGCCTGTACCGATTGCCGGCGCTTTTGGGCGCAGTACCGTTCGGGGCAGATCGATGCCGAAGAAATCGAACTGATCGAAGGACGCCTCGCCACAACGGCCGGCACTTGCGCCGTAATGGGAACCGCCAGCACCATGGCCTGCATTGCGGAGACGCTTGGCATGATCCTCCCGGGCAGTGCCGCGATTCCGGCCGTGCATGCCGACCGGCTTCGTGCCGCTGAGGCGACGGGTGCACGCGCGGTGAGCCTCGCCGGCTCCGGACTCAGCCCCGACAAGCTCATCACCGAACACTCAGTCGAGAACGCGTTACGCGTTTTGCTCGCACTCGGGGGATCGACCAACGGGATCATCCATTTGACTGCGATCGCGGGTAGGCTCGGGATTAAGGTGTCGCTGACCCGTCTCAACGCGCTCAGCGACGAAACCCCGGTTCTCGTCGATCTCAAGCCGGCGGGCGAGCACTATATGGAGGATTTTTTCGCAGCAGGTTCGATGAGTGCTGTCCTCCACGAGCTCAAACCCCTCCTTCACCTCGATTGCCTCACGATCACGGGCGAAACGCTCGGCGACCGGCTCGCCGAGGCGCCGGGCTGGGTGGACCGGCGGATCATCCACAGTCTCGGTCAGCCACTTCAGGCGCAGGGCGGTCTTGTTGCACTTTTCGGATCCCTGGCGCCAAGCGGTGCAATCCTGAAGCGTGCCGCAGCCTCGGAGCGCCTTTTCGAGACCGTGGGCCGCGCCGTGGTCTTCTCCTCGCTCGAGGATCTGGCGGCGAGGGTTGACGATCCTGCCCTCGACGTGACCCCCGAGGACTTTCTTGTTCTCCAAAATGCCGGCCCGAAAAGCGCTGCCGCGATGCCAGAGGCCGGCTACCTGCCGATCCCCGCCAAACTCGCCCGTGCCGGGGTCAAGGACATGGTGCGCATATCCGACGCGCGCATGAGCGGCACCGCATTTGGAACAATTGTGCTCCATGTCACACCCGATTCGGCTTCGGGCGGACCTTTGGCGCTCGTCCGCAACGGCGATCGGGTTCGCTTGAGCGTTAAGGAACGGCAGCTCGATCTTCTGGTCGATGAGGAGACGTTAGCGGCGCGGCGCCAGGGCGTCGAGCAGCCGCCGCGCCCAAAACGCGGATATGCAAGGCTTTTCCATGAAGCCGTGCTGCAAGCCGACGAGGGATGCGATTTCGACTTTCTGCGCGCCGCGACGTGATCGATCCCGTGCAAGCGCACAATCGGCATTTGGGTACCATTAAAGCTAAGAGAATGTTTAGACTTTGGTGGGTATCGTGGTATGATTTTAGCATATGGTTCCTGGAGCCGTCGCGGTTGGCACACTCGCCCGCCGAAAAGAGGGTCAGAGGCCATGAAAAGACAGGATTTAAGGGCTTCAATTGTCATCGCCGCCGCTTGGCTGCTGGGCATCACGGCGTATTCGATCTTAAAGCCACCTGCCTTCTCCGGCCACGAAAGTGCCATTTACAACGCGAACGATGCGGTACCCGCCTCGGACCAAACTTTCCAGGACGAGCGGGCCCCCAAGCATAACAAACAACCGGTTCGCTGGGCGCATCAGCGCTGGGGCGCTGTCTAGTCCCCTTCTCGAACGTTAATTTGCCGTCTCAAAGGCCGTCCGCCATAAAGGCGAGGCGAGTCGTACGCTTGCACGGCTCCAAGGTATGGCGCCCTCTGGCCAACGTTATCGCTCGCGGCGACGAGCCGCCTTGCCCGTTCCGCTTTGCGCCGCCATGCTTTATTTTTCCGGGCCGACCGAAGATGCCGGCCGCGCTCATTTCCCGCGGGACCGGTCGGGAAGGAGCCATGCGATGAAACTTTACGACTGCAAGCCAGCACCCAATCCGCGCCGTGCACGAATGTTCATGGCCGAAAAAGGCATCGAAATTCCGACGATCCAAGTCGATCTGCGGGCAGGCGAACATCTTAAGCCCGCCTATCGCGCCATCAATCCCCAATGCGTGGTGCCGTATCTAGTGCTCGATGACGGAGCCGGCATCGGAGAAGTGGTCGCAATTTGGCGTTATCTCGAGGAGACTCATCCGACACCTCAACTTCTGGGCGTCGACCCCGAGGACAAGGCCATCGTCGCCATGTGGCAACATCGGATGGAACTCGACGGCTTCCAGGCGGTGGGCGAGGCCTTTCGCAATTCCACACCTGGGTTCAAGGGTCGCGCACTCGCCGGGCCGCACGATTACGAGCAAATTCCCGCACTCGCCGAACGCGGCAAGGCGCGCACGCTCGACTTCTTCGACGATATCGACAAGCGGCTCGGCGAGAGCGAATTTATCGCGGGTCCGCGGTTTACCGCCGCCGACATCGACGCATTCGTCGCGATCGAGTTCGCCCGCTGGATCAAGCTTGCCGTACCGGCCGCATGCAAGAACGTGACGCGTTGGCACAATGCCGTCTCGGCGAGACCGAGTGCTTCGGCGTGACCATGGCCCGTCCAACGGCGGTGACGATGCAGCATTGCTCGGGTCCGCAGCGCCGGGTGTGCCCGCGAACCCGGCATCGGCAGAGGGGAGATGCGCGATGACGGAAGACATTCTGGCGCCCGGTTTCAAAACCGATCCCTTTTGGTGGGATCAGGCGCCGTTGACGCCTGTGGCGAGTACCCCGCTTCCGGGACACGTCGATGTGGCCGTGATCGGCTCCGGCTATTCGGGCCTCTCAGCCGCGCTGACCTTGGCGCGCGCTGGCCGCTCCGTCCTCGTACTCGAGGCCGGAACACCGGGGCAAGGTGCAAGCTCGCGCAATGGCGGGATGTGCGGTGACATGCTCAAACCGTCGCTCGAAGAACTGACACGCCGGTACGGTGAGGCCCGTGCCAAGGCGCTCCTGCGCGAAGCGCGCGAAGCGCTCGGATTTATCGGCCAGTTTATCGCGCGGGAAAAAATCGACTGTCACTTCTCGGTCATGGGGCGCTTCACAGGCGCTCTCAAGCCGGGCCAATACGAGGAAATGGCGCGCACCTCCGAGACCCTGCGCAAGGTCACAGGATTTGAATTCGACATGGTCGGCAAGAGCGGCGTACGCGACGAAATCGGCACGGACCAGTATGTGGGCGGGCGGGTCACGCACCACCACGGAGGCCTTCATCCGGCCCTTTATCACAAGGGGCTGCTCCAGCGCGTGCTGGCGGCGGGCGCCACGGTTCTCGGCGAAACGCCGATGATCGGCCTCCGCCGGGAAAGCCGCGGCTTTACCGTTGCGACGCCGCGCGGTGAATTCGAGGCGAAGGACGTCGTCGTTACAACCAACGGCTACACCGGTGCGGTAACCGGTTGGCTGCGTCGGCGCGTCATCCCGGTCACAAGCTACATCATCGCGACCGAGGAATTGTCCAACAACCTCATGCGCCAGCTCATGCCCAAGGGCCGCATGATCACGGACAACAACCGTCTGCTCGTCTATTATCGTCCCTCCCACGACGGCAAGCGGATCCTCTTCGGCGGCCGCGCCCATTACCGACCCGCCGACCTCGCCGACGCCGGTGCGATCTTGCGCCGCTACATGGTCAAACTGTTTCCGGAGTTGTCTGACGTGAAGCTCAGCCATAGCTGGTTCGGCTTCATCGCCTATACCTTCGATCGGCTCCCCCACACCGGTGTGCATGACGGCGTGCATTATGCGATGGGCTATTGCGGTTCCGGCGTCGTGATGTCCACCTGGCTCGGGCGCAAGACCGCCCTTCGCATCCTCGGCGACAAGGAAGGAAATAGCGCCTTCGCCGAAATCGCGCACCCGACAGCCCCGCTTTATACCGGAAAGCCGTGGTTCCTTCCGCTCGTCAAAGCCTATTACCACGCGAACGACCTATTCGGACGCTGAGCCCAAACGCAACCGGCGGCAAGGCGCGCCATGCTGCCTGCATTGGCCAGTGTCGTCTCAGGCATATGCGGCTAATGACTCTGGCTCGCCAAAAGCCGTCGTTGCACCTCCGGCATCGAGGCTTGATCGAGGTTGGCGAACGCAAAGCGAAGGTAGGCGTCCTGGCCGGGGCCGAACATGGTACCCGGAAGGCACAGGATGTTCTCCTCGTCCGCAAGCCGGCGTGCGACGAGTGCGGCCGGTTCACCGTCGAACGGATGGCGTACATAGGCGAAATATGCGCCCGAACTCACGAGCGAGTATCTCAGCCGATTGTCCTGGAAGATGCGGCGTAGCGCCTGGAGCCGTCCTTCTATCGCCGCGCACTTCTCCCGCTGCCAATCGCCCAGATGGTCGAGGCCGAATGCGGCCGCTTCCTGCGAGATGTGCGGCGCGCAGATCGCGACACAATCCACGATCTTCGCGACTTCCGCCAACAGCCGCTCGCTCGCGATCATGGAACCGACTCGATAGCCCGTAAGGGCGTAGACCTTCGAGAAGCTGTAAAGCTGGACCAGCGTTTCGACCCAATCGCTGCGCGAGAAAAGCCCGTGCGGTGGCGTCGGATCGACGCGGAAATCGCGATAGGTCTCATCCACGACAAGCGCCAGGCCTTTCGCCTTGGCGAGATCGTAGAAGGCATCGATCAGTTCGGGCGGATAGATGGCGCCGGTCGGATTGTTCGGCGTCACAAGAACGATTGCGCGCGTGTGTTGGGTCATCAGCTTCGCCGCATCGGCGGGATCGGGCAGAGCGCCGCGGTTTTCCCGACATGGCAGGTGAACGGCCCGCACGCCCTGCATTTCAAGCCACATCTGGTAATTGAAGTAGTAGGGCACCGGCAGCAAAACCTCGTCGCCCGGCCCCGCGAGTGCCGTCAGTGCAACGCAGAATGCCTGGTTGCAGCCCGCCGTGATCGCGACGCGTTCCGCCGAGATGCGCGCGCCGTAATTTTCGCTCATGCGCCGCGCGAGCTTTTCACGCAGATGAGGAAGGCCGAGGATCGCCGTATAGTTCGACGTGTCGGGAAGTCGAGCTAGGGCCGCCACATGGGCCTGCAGGGATTCGGCCGGCGGATAGCTCGGCACTGCCTGCGCCATGTCGAGGAGCGGTTTCGACGGCGGAAAGACGCGACCGCTCACCCAGCCGTGCGCCTCGGCAATCGGCGGCACGGCGACTTCACGGACGAGAGAATTCACCCGGTAACCCATCGCTCCCCAACCATGCGCGCCATGACGGTCGCTCCGCTCAGATCGCCTTTGCCGCGCGAAGCTCGGCTTCGAATGCGTCGACCGTAGCACCGACCAGCAGGGCGATCTCCTCGACCTCCGGCTCGGTGACTGTAAGTGGCGGTGAGACCATGACCCACTCGCCGTATTTTCCCTGCGCTGTGCGGCGCGCATAGAGCACGATCCCCCGCTCCATGCCGAGCTCGACAAGCCGATAGGGCGCCATGAGTTCGAGCGGGAGAATCGCCTTCGTCTCCTTGTTGGCGACAATCTCGATTGCCAACAACAGGCCTTTTCCGCGCACATCGCCCAATATCGGGCTTCTCGCCTTGAGTGCGTCGAGTTTTTCGCGCAGGGAACGGCCCATCAGATCGGCATTGGCGATCAGGTTCCGCTCCATCATCTCGCTGACCACGGCGTGTCCGATCGCGCACGAAAGCGGATTCGCCGTGTAGGTATGGCCGTGAGCGAAGCCGCCCGCGTTGGCCACGGCCTCAACCATCTTTCTCGGCGCCAGCACCGCGCCGAGCGGGGTATAGCCCGCAGCGATTCCCTTCGCCAGGATCGCAATATCCGGCCGTGCCTCGGGCCAGTGGTCGGCGGCGAGGAACTTCCCCGTCCGCCCCGCACCGCTCATCACCTCGTCATAAATAAGAATCACGCCATGCCGGCTGCAAATCTCACGTACCCCCCGGTAATACGCATCCGGCGCCACGAGTGCGCCGGTCGCAAGCCCGCCGACCGGCTCCATGATGAATGCGAGCACGGACTCCGGACCTTCGCGCAGAATTGTTTCTTCGAGGGCCGCGGCGCACGCCCGTGCATGCGATTCCGGCGTGTGGTTCGGCGGCAAGCGATAGGTGAAGGGCGCGGGCACCTTCGGCATCACCCGCATTCCCGGCCCGAACAGGGCCTCCGAATGGGGATCGCCCGTGACCGCAAGTGCGCCGAGCGTGCCGCCGTGGTAACCGGGATTGCGGCCGATCACCTTGTAGCGAGAAGCAGCTCCCGTCACCACCGCATGTTGACGCGCGAGCTTGAGCGCTGCCTCGGTCGACTCGGAACCACCCGACGTGAAAAATGCCCGCTCGAGACCGGGCCCGGCAAGGCCCGTGATAAGATCGGAGAGTCTGATGTTGGGTTCGTTCTCAAAAGCGCTCGGGTATGTAAAGGCGATCTTTTCCGCCTGCGCCAACATAGCCGCGACGACGCGCTTGTTGCCGTGGCCGAGGTTACTCGTGACCGGGCCGGAAGAAGCGTCGATATAGCGCCGCCCCGAGGTATCCCATAAATAGATGCCCTCGCCGCGCGCAATCGTGGGGCGCCTTGCGGCACCGGTCTTCATATAAAAATTTTGTATCGGCCCGCCCTGCTGCTCTTCGCCGATTTTCCTCGAGACCCCGGCATCCAGCATATTCCACCCTCCGTTTCTGCCCGCGCGCGCGGGGACGCCCGTTCCATAAGCATAGCCTTGCAAGGGAGCGGGAGATAGAGCCTCGAACGCGCATGGGAGCTGTGACGAGCGGCCAGCACGCCGACGAGGCGGGCCGCCAAAAATTACTTTCAATTAACCACAACGCCGATACGATCCGCACTTGTGCCTGGCGAAGGCGGCGACGACCCGGAGGCTGGTAATTGCGCGAAAAAGAGCTCAGGCTGGCGCTCGTCTGCTTCGGCGGCATCTCGCTCGCCGTCTATATGCACGGGATCAGCAAGGAAATCCTGAAGCTCGTCCGCGCCTCCTCAGGACTTCACGCAATCGTCAACCGCTCGGCGCGCGCGGAAGCTGTTTTCCATGGCAGTGCCGATCCCGACGATCCGGAATACGACACCGAAGCCATCTATTTCGAGCTTTTGCGCGATATCGGCCGCAAAGTCGATTTACGCGTGATCGTCGACATCATTGCAGGCGCATCCGCGGGCGGCATCAATGGCACGATGCTGGCGCGGGCATTGGCCCACGACCTTCCGATGGGAAGTCTTCGCGATCTTTGGCTGATGGACGCGGACGTGACCGAGCTGCTCGCCACGGAAGCGCGTGCGAAGGTGTGGAGCAAATGGTTCATGCGTCCCTTCGTTTGGGCAGCGGCACGGATGCGCACGGTCGGCGCCATCAAGGATCGCGAGGTGCGCAACAAGCTTTCACTGTTCCTGCGCTCCCGCTGGTTCAAGCCGCCCTTCGACGGCTTGCGCATGGCAGCCCTGATGTTCGACGCGGTCATAAGCATGGGCAAGCCGAAGCATCCGACAGCCTCACTCCTGCCTTCCAATCATCAGCTCGACCTCTTCGTCACGCTCACGGATTTTTACGGATACCAGCAGCTCATCCAGATCCACGACCCGCCGCTCATCGGTGAGCGGGAACATCGCCATACGCTGAGCTTTCAGTATCGCCGCTGGCCCAATGGCGAGGTCGACAGCGACTTCGAGCTAGAAAACGCTCCAGCACTTGCGTTTGCGGCGCGCGCCACCTCATCCTTTCCTGGCGTCTTTCCGCCAGCGCAGATCCAGGAGATGGAGGCCTTGCTCAAGCAACGCGGAATAGTCTGGGAGAGCCGGGATCGCTTCATCGCGCGGAATTTTCGTCCCTATACCGAGGCGCACGCCAAACCGGAAGCAACGTCTTTTGTCGACGGCGCGGTGCTTAACAACAAGCCGTTTCGCGAGGCGATCCAGGCGATCAGAGGCAAGCCCGCTTATCGACAGGTGGACCGGCGCCTCGTCTATATCGACCCCGATCCGTCGCAGCCGCCGCCACCCGACAGCCACCGCAGGCCCGGTTTTTTTTCGGCGATCAAAGGCTCCCTTTCCGACATCCCGCGCAACGAGCCGATATCGGACGAGTTGACCTACGTCGCCGGATTCAATGAGCGCGTGCGCCGGCTCAAGTCGATCGTCGAAGCCGCTCGCCCACAGATCGCGAAACTCGTGGCCGAGGTCGCCACCTTGCCGTCGGACGGCCCGGTCGACGTCCAGCAAATCCGCGCGTGGCGGGAGGCGGTCAATTTTCGGGTGGCGCGCGATGCGGGGTTCGCCTACGAGGGATATGTGCGCCTGAAGCTCACCACCGTGCGCATATTCGTAAGCAACACGATCATATCGTTGTGCGCCATCCCGCCCCGTTCAGCCGCAGCACGGGCGGTCGCGGAGATCGTCGACGCCTGGGCGGCACTCAGCGGATTCACGTATGTCGAGCGCGATAGTCACGCACTCAAGGAAGAATCGTCGAGCGATGAAGGCGAGTTGCCATCCTGGATCAAATTCCTGCTGTCATTCGACGTCGACTTCCGCAAGCGCCGCCTCAATTTCCTCGTCCAGGGCCAGAACCGTCTTTACCAGATGCTGGACGACCCGTTTTGCCATGGGATGGAACCGACGACGGTCGATAAGCTCAAGCGTGAGTTTTATCGGTGCCTCGATGCGCTGCGGCAGCGGGAAAATCCGGCCGCTTTCAGCACGGCGACCCGACAAGCCGCGGCTGCACTCTTCACGTTGAAGCCGACGTCGCACGAAGCCCGGCAATTGAACGTTTTTGCCGAACGCTTCGCGCGGGAGAATGCAAGCCGGATCGAAGGGCTCATCGCGCGGCTCGCCGCTGAAATCGATCTCAACCGGACGACCCATGACGTCGATGCGCTCTTGGCCGGGATGGACACCGCCGCCTGGAGTCCCGCGGCACGGCGTGAAGTGCTGATCAATTATCTCGGTTTCCCATTCTGGGACGTATTGACGCTGTCGGTGACCAACTGGCGCGACGCCGCCGAATTCGACGAAATCCTCATCGACCGCATCAGTCCCGACGACGCGATGACATTCCGTGACGCGGGGCTTGTTGGTGAACTCAGGGGCACTGCGTTTGGCCATTTCGGCGCGTTCTTCTCACGCGCCTACAGGGAAAACGATTATCTCTGGGGTCGGCTTCACGCAATCGACCGGCTGATCGACATCGTCTGCGATTCCGCGGAGATCGACGCCTCGTCAGACGGCATCGACGTTAATGCGCTGAAGTGTCGTGCGTTCGAAATCCTCCTGGCGCGCGAGGCGCCGCACCTGCCACTGTGCGGCGAGGTGGTTGCCCGCCTGCGCGAGGAAATTGTCAAGCTCCGCGCCAAAAATGCGACGAAGCATCCGGCCCCGACCAGTGCTGCGCATACCTGACACGGCACCGGTTCCGGCAAACGCTTCGAGCGGATGCTAGATTGCGGCGGCCGAAATCGATGCCCGCAAAATGTCCACGAGACGGTCGATTGATTTGGCCGGGGTCATGAGAGGTGGTGCGATGCAAATCGTGTCGCCGCAGGCGGGCGAGGCGCTGCCCGCACGCATGCGCGTGATTAGTCCCCGCGCCATCGCCTCCTTCAACACCCGCCCGCCGAGCCCGAGTGCAGGATTGCGGCTCGACTGATTCTCGACGAGTTCGACGCCGCACATCATGCCAAGCCCCCGCACATCCCCGACGACGGGGAGCTTGCGCAAGGATTCGAGCCCAACGAGAAGCCGGCGCCCCATGATCGCCGCCTGTTCGACAAGCCCCTCGCGCTCGATGATCTCGATATTCTTGAGACCCACGGCACAGCACACGGGGTGCCCCGAATAGGTCGCGGCGTGCATGAATTTCTGGTCGGCAGGTGCTTCCTGCATTGTCGTGTGGACACGTTTCGAGACGAGTACGCCGCCAAGGGGGAGGTATGCGCTCGTCACCCCTTTGGCAAACGAGACGAGATCGGGCTCGACTCCCCAATGTCCGAGGGCAAACCACTTCCCCGTGCGCCCGAAACCGGTGATCACCTCGTCCGCGATCAGCAGGACATCGTGTCGGTTGCAGACTTCGCGCAGGCGCGGGAAATAGGTCTCGGGGGGAACGATCACCCCGCCGGCTCCCATCACCGGCTCGGCGATGACGGCCGCGACGGATTGAGCCCCCTCCTTGAGGATCAGCGCTTCGACGGCCTCCGCCGCTTCGATTCCCGGATCGCCATTACCCGGCCAGCGATAGGGATAGGGTGCTGCCACCTGGAGAAAATTCGGTACGAGCGGTCCGAACATCTTGTGATAGGACGCCAGGCCGGTGGCGCTCATCGCCGCCATCGTAACGCCGTGATAAGCGTGGATGCGCGAAATGATTTTGACCTTGTCGGGTTGACCTTTGACCTTCCAGTAATAGCGCGCGATCTTGAAGGACGACTCGTTCGATTCCGCACCTGCCGTCGTGAAATAGACGGCGGCCGTGCTCGGATAAGCAAGCTTCACGAGCTTTTCCGCGAGGCGGGCGGCCGGAGGGTTGGTCTGGCCGACATAGGCGGAGGCAAAGGCGAGGCGCGCCATCTGTTCGGCAGCCGCTTCCGCAAGCTCCTTGCGGCCATGCCCCACGTTGACGTTCCAAAGGCCCGAGAGGCCGTCGATATATTCCTTGCCGTCGGCGTCGACAAGCAATTCGCCACGCCCTTCGACGACCAGGATCGGCGCCTGATTGTCGATCGGATGATGCAGCGGATGGATCACATAGCGGCGGTCGGCTTCGATCAGGGCATTTGCGGCTTCCATGTCCCCTCCTCCAGGTATCCTAGTAAGCCCGTCTCGCTCATCGAGGCATTCACGGGCCGTGTCGCTTGAAAGGCGCCTATAATTACGACCAATCGGGCCGCAGCCACAATAGGCGAAGTGTACGGAGCGCGGTAATCCACACGGCCCCGTGACAGCTGGCGGGTGCCGGGCCGCATCGCTATTCTCCGCGACGATACCGCGCGGCGCCTGCGAGTTCGCCAACCAAGTCTGGGTCAGCAGAGGCAATGCCATGGATAACTTCTCGAATAGCCAGACCACCCGAAAGCCCGCCGTCCAGTCGTCAGGTGGAATTGTTGCAGCACAGCATCGCCGTGCAGCGGAGGTAGGTGCTGCCGTTCTCGCCGACGGCGGCGATGCGGTAGACGCCGCCGTTGCAACCTCTTTCGCGATCGGGGTCGTCGAGCCTTGGATGAGCGGGCCGGGCGGCGGAGGCGCCATGATCGTTTACCGCGCCAAAGAGCGACGAACCTGGGTCGTGGATTTCGGCATGAGAGCGCCGGCGGGTCTCGACCCGGTCGATTATCCCCTCTCCGGCGCAGGCGTTTCGGCCGACCTGTTCCCTTGGCCGGCGGTCGTCGAGGATCGCAATGCCGTAGGCGCAACAGCGATCGCCGTACCCGGCACGGTCGACGGAATGGGCGTGATCCACGAGCGCTTCGGCACCAAGCCCTGGCGCGATCTTTTGGCGCCGGCGGCCGAGCTGGCCGACGAGGGCTTGCTCGTCGATTGGTACGCTGCCCTTGTAATCGCCTCGGCCACGCGAATGCTTGCCGTGAACGAATTCGCGGCCAAGACGTTTCTCGAGGACGGAAGGTGGCCGACGATTTCGGCCTGGACGGCGCTCGCCGAAAAGCGCGTCGACCTTTCCACCATGGGAGGCACGATTCGACGCCTCGCGGAACGTGGCCCGCGGGAATTCTACGAAGGCGAGCTTGCACACGCCATCGTGCGCGACGTACGGCGCGCCGGCGGTTTGCTATCGACAGCGGATCTTGCCGGCTACCACGCCAAATTGATGGAGCCGCGCAAGATCGTGTATCGCGGCGCCACGCTTTACGCGGCGCCGGAATTGACCGCCGGCCCGACGCTGGCCGATTGCCTCGCCAGGCTCGCGGCGTACTCGCCTGCCGGCCGCGCTCCCAACGCCGACGCATACGCGGCTTACGCAATCGCACTTCGCGAAGCCTATGCCTGGCGACTTGAGAACATGGGCGATGTGGAGGGCGGGCGGAGAGGGCCGGCCTGCACCACTCACTTCAGCGTCGTCGACCGGCACGGCAATATGTGCGCGGTTACGCAGACGCTCCTCTCGATCTTCGGCTCGAAAGTCATGCTGCCCGAAAGCGGGCTTCTGATGAACAACGGCATCCTGTGGTTCGATCCGGAAGGGGGGAAGCCAAATTCGCTGGGCCCCGGCAAGCGTTGTCTCATGAACGTATGCCCCGTGATCGGCGAGCATCGGAGCAGGCGGTTCGCGCTGGGCGCATCCGGCGGGCGGCGAATTCTACCGGCGGTGATGCAACTTGCGCTTTATCTGGTCGACTACGGCATGACGCTCGAGGAGGCATTCCACAGCCCGCGCATCGATCTGAGCGGGGGCGATACGTTGATTGCCGATCTTTCCCTGCCGCAATCGATACGCGCGGTCCTTGCCCGCACATTCAAGCTTGTCGAGGCCCGGCGAGCGGCTTTTCCGTATATGTTTGCCTGCCCTGCCGGCGTATTGCGGGAAGGCGATGCCAATCACGGCTGCACGGAAATCATGTCCCCCTGGGGCGACGCCATTGCGGAGGAAGGGATCGGCGCGCGCTGATCGGCCAACATACTCGCTTCGATGGCGGCAATGTCGGCATGACGCCGGTCGAAGGGGATCGGTCACTGTGAACCCCGTCTTCTGCATTCGCAATAACGGGGATTCGGGGCTGTCCGAAAAGAATGGCTCGGCACCACACTCCCAGATTTGCCGATATTCCAAGGTAAATCTGCTTGCGGACGCGGATGGCGCAAGCCATCCTCTCCAGTGGCAACGAAGAAAAAAAGTACCGTAAATTCAAGGGAGCTTCGAAACCATGGCCTCCACCGCGACGCAGACGGAATCGCACAAGCTGGGCGACGTCATCATCAAGATGGCGGATGTGAGCAAGTGGTTCGGCGATTTTCAGGTGCTCAAGGGCATCAACCTCGAGGTCCGACGGGGGGAGCGCATCGTGATTTGCGGGCCTTCCGGCTCGGGCAAATCGACGCTCATCCGTTGCCTCAATCGCCTCGAGGAACATACCAAGGGCCAGATCGTGATCGACGGCATCGAGCTCGACCAGGGTACCCGCAACATCGAGCAAGTGCGCCGCGAGGTGGGGATGGTGTTTCAGCAATTCAACCTGTTCCCGCACTTGACCGTCGTTGAGAATTGCTGCCTCGCGCCGGTGAAGGTCCGGGGGATGAGTAAGGTCGAGGCCGAGAAGGTCGCCATGTCCTATCTCGAGCGCGTGCGAATCCCGGAGCAGGCGCACAAGTACCCCGGCCAGCTATCCGGGGGGCAACAACAACGCGTGGCGATCGCCCGCGCCCTTTGCATGAGTCCGAAGATCATGCTTTTCGACGAGCCCACCTCCGCTCTCGACCCCGAGATGGTCAAAGAAGTGCTCGATGTGATGGTTCTGCTTGCCGAGAGCGGAATGACCATGCTCGTCGTCACCCACGAAATGGGTTTCGCGCGGCGCGTTGCCGACCGGGTCATCTTCATGGATATGGGCGAAATCATCGAAGGGGCGCCACCCGATGCGTTCTTCAGAAACCCGCGATCGGAGCGCACACGCGCGTTCCTCAGCCAAATCCTCTCGCACTAGTGCGGCGAATCCGAAATCCATCACACGAGGGATGGCGCGGCGGCAGCGATTAAGCATCGTTAGAGCAGAGACGAAATGAGCAAAGAACGTATGACGGGCGTGATCGCGGCGGCAGCAACACCGCTTCGCGACGACTATTCGATTGACTTGGTGAAACTCGTTTCACACTGCGAATGGCTTCTGAAACAGGGGTGCGACGGCATCAACTTGCTCGGCACGACCGGCGAGGCGACGTCTTTCGCCGTCGAAGAACGGCTGGCCGCGATGAAGGCCGTCGCCCAGGGACACCTTCCGCTCGACCGGATCATGGTCGGGACCGGGGCTGCGGCACTCGGCGACGCCGTTCGGCTTACCGGTGCCGCACGGGAACTGGGTTTTGCTGGAGCGCTCCTCCTTCC
>DASPOR010000124.1 GCA_035625915.1 Alphaproteobacteria bacterium
GACGCAAAATAGGATAAGCGATGCCGACACATAGCCCCATCCGGAATACCCCTGCGTTCGATTTCAACGATGTTCCGGCGCGCATTCTCGACCCGGCCGCCTGGTACGGCCCCGACTTGGCGAAAGATGGCGAGTGGATCGAGGTGCTGACACCGCGCGAGATCGCCGAAATCGACAATGCCACACAAGCGTTCGCCGCGCGCGACATCGACCTGAGCAAGATCCGCAAATCAGACTTTCCACTTCCCACCTTGGCCGCCCGGCTGGGCCGAATCGTGCGGGAGGTACTCGAAGGGCGCGGCTTTGCGCTGCTGCGGGGCTTGCGTATCGAGCACTATGACATTCGAAGTACCGCAATCGCCTTTCTCGGCCTCGGTAGCCACATCGGCAGTGCGCGTTCTCAGAATGCCAAGGGCCACATCCTCGGCCACGTCCGGGACTTGGGACTGACGAGCGACGATCCCAACGTGCGGATCTATCAAACCCACGAAAGGCAGACCTACCATACGGATTCCTGCGATATCGTGGCACTAATTTGCCTCAAGACCGCCAAATCCGGTGGTCTTTCGAGCTTGGTCAGCTCGGTCACAATCTACAACGAAATGCGCGAGCGGGCTCCGGAGCTGACCCGGCTGCTGTTCGAGCCGATCGAGACTGACCGACGCGGCGAAGTCGGCGTCGGCCAACGGCCCTATTTCCGCATTCCGGTCTTCAACTGGCATGCGGGCTTGCTTTCAGCCATCTATCAGCGTCAGTACATCGAATCGGCACGGCGTTTTACCGACGTAGCACCCCTCACACCACAGCAGGTCGAAGCCCTGGACCTCTTCGACACGCTCGCCAACGATCCAGCCCTTTGCATGCATATGGAGTTCCGCCCAGGCGACATTCAGCTCGTGCACAACCACACGCTTCTTCACGACCGCACCGGTTTCGAGGATTGGCCGGAGATCGAGCGCAAACGGCACCTCTTGCGCCTGTGGCTGGCCCCGGAGGGTGCGCGTCCGCTCCCGCCCGTATTCGCTGAACGCTTCGGCGGGCTGACCCCCGGCAACCGCGGCGGAATTGTCGTACCGGACACGCGAATGAACGCGCCACTTGAGGCGGTCTCGTGAGGGGAATCCGAAATTCGCTCAATCACGCGAGACGTTCAGCCCTTCATTCGAGCAATCAAAGCGTGAGGGGGGTGCGGAAGAGGACGAACTCCTCATCGTCATAGAGGACCTCGGCATTGCTGCCGAGCCGCGCCAGCAACTTGCGAAACTGGAGGCAGGTGATGCCAAGGGCTTGCTCGTGCGCATCGGAGGCGTGCGCTCGGCTGGAGCAACCTCGGTCGTCATCGATACCGTAACCGCTGAATTGCCACAGGACATAATGCGCGGGCGGCAGATGCGCCCACGGGTTGACGAGCCCGCCAAGCTCAACGTCGTAAATCGTGTTCCGGCGGAAATCGAGGTAGAAGGGCGCCCCGATCCACGCCATCGCCGATTCATGTTCGGGAATGAGCGCTTGCAGCCGTTCGATCTTGGCCATCGTCGAGCCGTGTAGGACGTCTTCGCTATAAGCAAGAAAATGGGGGGAGGTTGCGGTCGCGCGAAACGCCAGAATCGTTCCCGTCGATAGCACCTGCTCTACCCTCTGGAAAAGACCGCCCGCGAGAAATGCGAGGCCGGCGAGCAGCGCGATAGCGTTTGTACCCCATGCAATGCGCCTCAGCCAAATACCGTCGATTTGCGCGATGTATGCGGCGCTCAGAAGCGTCAATGGCGGCAATGACCCGATTGCGACAGGACAGAAATAGCGAAGCGCCGTATCTTGATCGATCACCCGAGGGGCCACGACAAGCATCATCGCAAGGTAGGTCGAGGCGAGTGCCAGCCAGGCGCCGACAAAAAAGTGGGCTGGACCGCGCGTATCCTCGGATCGCGCGCTCTTCCGAATCATAAGGGGGGCAACTGCCGCGCCGCCCACGATGAACACCAAGATCGTTATATGCAGCGGCGATTCACCGTAAAATGAGCCGATATTGGAGAAGAGCGACCCCAATCCGTCACCGATCAAAGTTCCGGGCGATGCGACGACCGCGTTCGCCAGGGTGGCGACCGAATTCATCTTGGCCTCAATGGCGTAGCGATAACTCGCGGCATGAAGGGCAAGCCAAGGACTCGCGAAAAGGAGTGCTGAGGCCGCCGTTCCACCTCCCCACCGCATTGTCGTTCGCGCGCTGCGCGAGGCAAGTGCGGTCGCACCGATGGACCACAGGAAGTGACATGCGACGAAGGGGGCGAATGTCGGCTTGAGCGCGATCAACCCGGCATAGACCGACCCCAAGATGGGGGGCGTGGCGACGAAGGAAGGTCGCAGCGCTTGGTGAGAGCGCGGCGGCGCCATGGAAAAAATCAGGAGCATGATCAGTGCGCTGCCCGAATAGAGTGCGCCGATATTCACATATTGGGGATCGATCGCTACGACGAGCAATGTTGAAAGAAGGATCGGCCCAAGCGGTGCTCGGAACCGAAGCCCGGACTCGACGACCATGGCAAGGCAAAGTGCCAAGCAAAATACCGCGTCGGCACCGTTCATGTACGAGAATGGAAAATGCGCCAGCACGAAGGCATGAAGGACGGCTTGGCCGCCAAGGTCTTGAAAGCCGATTGCACTCAACGGACTGCCGAACAAGGTGCCGGTTTCCAGCATTCGGACAGGGTGCGCGAAATATTTCTGGAAATCGTCGGCGTAGTTGAACGCCGCCGGCGGCAATTGGGTGAGAATCGTGAAAGACAGAATTGCAAGGACCAGCGACCACGCCAGCGCCGGACGGAGCACCGTCGATGTGCGCCAACCGCCCACGCGCAAATGCCGCAAAGCCGACAACGGACGCCCTGCAAGCCATAGTGCGCAGCCGAGGGCCACGATCGCATCGAGTGCTAATGCGTAGGCAACGCCAAGAAAATTCAAGATGCCGCCGAGAAACACCCAGACAGCGACCCCAAGCGCTATCGCAAGCGGCCACGGTGCCGTACCAGTCTTGGCGAGCCGGGCTGCGGCCTGTCCCCAGCCGAAGAGAGAGGCGGCATAGAGCGCCATGACGCCGAGCGTCGCGACGACTTTCAGCACTATTGATTCACCCTTGCTGCGAATGCGTCGGCGATCTTGCTCGCCGTCTCGATGACGTTTCGTTCGAGGTCGACCCCGGCCAAAACGAATTTCGCCGCGGCGACATAGGGATTAAGGGTGATCACCGCACCCGGCATGTTGTTGCTGTTGGCGGCCTCCTCGATATCGTAAAGAGGTTTGAGGGTGCCATTCGCAAGATCGTCGACGGCGACGACGACCTGCAAGTCGGTTTGCCCCTGGCCGAAGCCGATGACAGCGCGACGCAGGCGATTGCCCTCCTGCACTTCGGTGAAGACGCCGCGCAACAGCCATCCCATCGATGGGGTTGTCTCGTCTGGCTCCAGGCGACGCGCAGCGAAGCCCTTCTTTTCGAGATCGTCGACAAGCGATCGGGACATAAGGTCGACCAGCTCATGCGCGCGGGTCTGCGGGTCCTTGGAGCCAAAGGGGCCGGGGCGCAATGTAGCGAAGGGTCCGCTCGGAAGGATCCCGCGCTCAGTCTCGATCGATGCGGCGTCGAGGTCGAAATCGCGGACGTAGACCTCCTTGAGCGTTGTCGCCGCCAGAGACGCCGGGGGCATAGGGCCCGTGACTTGCGCCTCGGCTTGTCGCGCGCCCAAGCCGGCGATGAGGGACGCAAGTGCCCAGGCCGCGCACAGTGATTTTACAATCGATCCGATCAAGAAGCCTTCTCCCGTGCGTCGCGACCTTGCCTCGCTCCGCCACCTCGCCCACTGCTCGACCTCATGGCGGCCGCCCCACCCCCGCCGCCTCGCTCAGGCGTCGTAGACTTGCACGCGCAAAGGTCGGCCGGCGGCGGGACAAGCGCTTACGGCACAAAGGTTGTCCATGCGCGCAACGAAATCGACGTAATCGCCGGGCTTGCTGCGGCCGTCCACCGTTTTGATTGCTTTCGACCCGAGATCGTAGTCGATGGTTTGAAAGAGATTGAGCGGATCGGGAATGTTTTCGGGCGCGATCGAGAAGGGCTTGAGCGCTTTTTGCAGCACTTCATAGCAGCCGAACGGCGGTACACCCAGGGGACCGCCTACCTGAAAACGGTTCGGGCTGAAGCCGTGAAAGTCCTTCTCGTGGAAGTTCGCGAAAACCCAGGCGCTGCACATGCCATATTGCAAATCGTGGACGCCATAGGTGTCCTCGACGATCGAGAGGAGGACGCTGTTGTCGCGGCTGTAGAGATTGTGGCCGGCTGTTATCATGAAGCGTCCTTGGTTCGCCTTTGTACGCGCTTGGCTGAAACGCTCCGACGTGCGGTTCGCGTTGAAGCAGACGAAATCGCAGATCGCGCCGCCATCGACGTCGATGACGCGGATATGCTGACCTTGCCGGACCACCCAAGCGCCGCCGTCACGTCCGGGTAGAACGATGTCGATGCAGGTTCTCATCTTGCCCCTCCCAGCGCATTTATCCCCAGTCGACGGTGGCCGTCCCGCCGCGATCTTATTGCCGCATTGTCGAGCCGTCCACGCTCCGCGCCAATTCTGGCACCTTCCCGGAGAACCCGGGCGATTGGGAAAGCCTTGGCGAATGGTTTGACAATGTGTGGGTCCAGGGGTTAGGGAGAACTCGATTTTGCGTCGTCCGAGCGCTTCGCAGCCATATCCAGACGGAGTGAGGCATGCGTTGCCCGGGCCCCGAGGTCGGGCGGGCGGGTTTTTTCTGGAGGTGTCATGCGAAAGTTTATGGTGGCTGCTTTCTTCATAGGTCTACCGCTGATCGCGGCCCACGCCGACGAATCTCAGCCGGCGCCGACGGCATCGGACATCCAGCAGGCCGTGCGCGCGCACATCGCCGCGGAGGTCGGCGCCATTGAGGCGGTTCAGCGCAAGGACGTTCCGCCGATCCGGGAACTTCTAGGACCGATCGCCGACCGTATGTTGCCGGATCCGGCGTCCATACAGGTGACGGTCGATCGCGAAGAGTCCGTCGCTGCCGGCCATTACACTGCACTCGTCACGATCAGCGGGAACCTTGGCACGGAGCAGCGATCGATCGAACTCGTGCGCAAGCCCGATCGTTGGGCTCTCGCCGACGACTGATGTTTTGCGGTATCCAGCCGACCTGTCCCGCTCCGGTCCAGTAGCTGCAGCAAAAGGGTCGTCAGTCCCTTCGATCGGTTTCTGCTGCCGTTAGCACCCGTTGCTGCCGTCACCCTTCATCCGGGAATGACGTTTTTCGCTGTTGTCGCAGGGGGCATATGCCTGCCGCCAGCCTGTTATTGGGGCAGGCGCATCCGACAGCCGTCCAGGAACAATTTAACGGTGTTGCGAACCCAAAAATCGAGCTCGCTTCGACTCATTGGAGCCCCTAGACCCAGCGCCCGGCGCTGGGGAACCGAAATTACCATTTGGAGGAACTGCTCCGCGGCGAATTGGCAGTCCGGCAATTCGAGCTGTCCCGTCTGCGCTTGGCGCTCGAGAAGCTGCGCGATATGACCGACCGCCTCTTGGCGTGCCCCTTGAGCATGTACGACCTCGGCCAGTTTCGGAAACCGCGTTGCTTCCGATAGAATGACGCGATAAAGGGCGAGCGCGTCGGGCGTGAGACTCGCGGAGAGGATAAGATGCGCGAGATTCTCCAATATTTCGTCGAATGTGTCGCCTTTCGGCAGGATCGCGCTATCGGGCGGCCGCAGTCGTTCAATGAGGCGATGCACCACCGCACCGAAAAGATCGGCCTTATCGTTGAAGCGGTGATAAAAGGTGCGCTTGGAGATGCCTGCGCGCTGGGCGACCGCCTCAATGCTGGTCGCACCGTATCCGTGTGTCAGGATGAGCGCAGTCGCTACGTCGAGGATCTTTTCCCGAATACGCGGCGCCTCGACCTGCGACGGGCGGCCGCCGCGCCGCGACGGTCCAATCGAAGATCGAATCCCTTCTGCCGACCTCAATAACGGCCTCCTACCGGTTTTCATCCGCAGTGCCGACGATCGCGGAACAGCCCAATCCTCAAGTCGATGCATCGTAAGAGCGCCGCGACCGGCGCGATGCACGGTTTGGCCGAATCCCCTCGAACGCTCACTTTCATCCATATAATCCAGGGCGCCCTGGAATTAGTAGCCATAATAGTAATAGTGGTAGCGCGGCGGTGGCGGAGGATAAGCAGGGACGACGATGCAGCCGCTCATCGTCGAGAGCAACGCTAATCCCGAGAAGATCTGAACCAGCGTCAAGGTCCTCGGCTGCCGTCCACGTGTGATTGCCCTTCCGATCGTCATTTTCCGTTCCCTTCGATTCCCCCGACACCTGCGGGGACAAGGACCACCCGAGCTTGCCAACGCCAGCCAGTAACTCGCCCCTCTACGGCCCTTCATGGGCGCGGCTGTCTCAGTGATTACGCCAAATTTTAAGGTCGTTTCGATTAAAACGCAACGGTATCGTTGCATTAATTGAAATCGGTTTGTCAAACCACTCATCATCGGCGCCGGCGGTTGGGGTCTCGCTGTTTTTTGCAAATTGCAAAGCGAAATATCGAGCCCCTTTCACCTTGCGCGCTCCTTCACACGACTTACAGGGCAGCTCGCTTGGTTCGGCCAGGCGCGGACCACGACTCGGCTGAAGCTTTTTTCCAGGGAAAACGGCTCTGCGCCGCCCTTTGGCCGTCCTGCCGATCGCCCAGAGCCGGCATCGCAATCCCCAAAACGCGCGCATTGCCTCGATGGCACGGTCCTTGCGCCTGCCTGGCCCGCGCGATAGGCGGCATTTTGGCCGACTTGGCCCCGAGCATCAGTCCGCTGCCGGCGCAGTTTGGGGGGAAATCGAGATGGTTGCCGGGTGGCAGTTCTCGAGGACGGGCATCGCAATCGCCGCCGGAAGGTTGCGGTAATGGATCTCGTCTCAACCGCGTTGTCGGCACTGGCCAGCCTCGACATTCGCTGGCTGAGCGGCGACGTGCTCGACTTCGTCTTCTTCTATCCGCTGTTCATGTCCTATGTCTGGATGGCGGGCGGGCTCTATTACTATTTTTACTGGGAGCGTCGCACGCGAGGACCGGACAATCCCCCGGTTTTCGACGACCCTCCCCTCGTCAGCCTCCTCGTGCCCTGCTTCAATGAAGGCGACAATGTCGACGAGACTATTGCCGGGCTAGCCGCGCAGCGCTATCCGAACATCGAAATCATCGCCATCAACGATGGCTCCAAGGACAATACCGGTGCTGCGCTCGAAGCATTGCTTGGCAAATATCCGGCGTTGCGGGTCATTCATCTCGCCAAGAACCAGGGCAAGGCCATGGCGCTCCGAATGGGTGCGCTCGCGGCCCGCGGCGAGTACTTGGTATGTGTCGACGGCGACGCGATCCTACATCCGAACGCCACCGCCCACCTCGTAAAGCATTTCATGAACGGCCCTCGCGTCGGCGCCGTCACCGGCAATCCGCGCATCCGCACGCGATCGAGTTTGCTCGGCCGGATTCAAGTCTGCGAGTTTTCTTCAATCGTCGGGCTCATCAAGCGCTCCCAGCGCATCTACGGCAACGTGTTCACCGTCTCAGGCGTCATCGCGGCATTTCGGCGCGCGGCCCTGCAGCATTGCGGGTATTGGTCACTCGACAAGATCACAGAAGATATTGCGATATCCTGGTCGCTCGAACTCAATCACTGGCAAATCCGCTACGAGCCGAGCGCGCTTTGCTGGATTCTGATGCCCGAAACCTTCAAAGGACTTTGGCGCCAACGCCTGCGCTGGGCGCAGGGAGGTGCCGAGGTATTCCTCGAGAATTTTCATCGAGTTTGTCGTTGGCGTCACCGCCGCATGTGGCTCGTCGTCGCCGAGTACATTTCGAGCATCGTTTGGGCCTATGCGCTCGCATTGTCGATCGTCCTTTGGATCGTTGGAAAGTTCGTCGCCATGCCGGAAGGCCTGAACGTGCCGACGCTCTGGCCGCCCGCATTCTGGGGTCTGCTGCTGGCGACGAGTTATCTTGTCCAGAGCATTGTGGCGCTGACCATCGAGTCGCGCTACGAGGCCGGGCTATGGCGCTACTACGTTTGGGCCATCTGGTATCCGATGGCCTTCTGGTTCGTCGCCTTCACAACGTCGCTGGTCGGCTTTCCCAAGGCGCTTTTCAAGAAGCGCGGCGCGCGGGGCATATGGACCAGTCCCGATAGAGGATTCAGGTCATTCACGCCAACTGCGTCATAGACGCCTGGGACAGCAGGCCCCGATGGATGCGGCTGCGCGACGTCATTCTGACGGCGCTGCTGTGGGCGTTCTACTTCTACCTCATTCGCTGGGGGATCTGGGTGGCGCTCGGCGCCGTCGGGCTGGGCGACGTCCTGGATCAAATCCTGCCCCCGCTCGACGTCAATGGGCAGCAACCGCGCTGGACGATCGTCGACACACTTTCGCTCTACGGCAGCATTGCCGCGTTCAACGCGGCACTCATGATAGCGTGGAGCCTTTACAACAGAATGCGATTCCGCGGTCGCGAGCGGCGCCGATTCGTGCCCATGGTAACACCGGCAGATCTCGCAAGACTCTATGCGGTTCCCACGCAGGCGGTGGAGCGCTGGCAGGGCTTGCGTCATCTGGTCATTCACCACGACGCCGACGGTAACCTCGTCTATGTGCATCAAACAGAGGAAGGATACTTCGAGAGAAATGGCGAGCGGCCCGCAGATCAGATTCAACGTCCCAAAACGATATTCCCCGTGGTCGGCGAAGCCGCTGCGGAACGCCTTGCAGTCGTGGGCACGGCGCCGGGGCAAGGCGAGATGACGAGCCCGCTGTTCCAGGTGGTGCCACGCTCCTCTTCGGCGCGCCTCTCGGTTCGACGATCGTCGCGTGCGCGCAGCGCCCCAAGGCCTCGCCGAAGAGGTCGCTAGCCGATCCAACCGATTATTGGACGGCGCCAAAATAAATGGCACGGTCCCAGCATCCGTGTCAGGATCGCAGGCATTGGCCGCCGCGCCGGCGGGTGCGCGATATTCGCCCAGACCGGTTGGCAACGTCGAATTGCTTGCTTGAACGCGTCCAGCGCCTGGGGACTCGGCGTGACGTTACGATATTGAGCCAACATTCGGCACCTACGCCGCAGCACCGTGCGCGCTTTCCGCGCGAACGACCGTTCGGGCGGCCGATCTGTGTTCGCGCAGGCGTGGCTGCTGGATTGGCCTTCGCCATGCTTGCCGCGGCCGTCGTGACCGATCTTCATGCCGAGGAATCGGGCGCCCCGGCTTCCGGCGCCACGACCCGCGACAGCGCCGGCGACGACCGCGCAGCACACGAGCGGGCAGTTAAGCTTGCGCGTTCCGGCGACACCGCGTCGGCGCTCGCGATCCTGCAGGCCTTGGCCAAGAAACATCCCGACGATCTCGGCGTGATACGCGATGAAATGGTGGTCTTCGGCTGGGCCGGCCGCCCTTCCGATGTCGTCCGCATTTTCGAGCGCCTGCCGCACGACGAACCCGACTACGTTCTCGCCTCCGCCGCACGCGCCTACCGCGACTTGAAGCGTTTTCCGGACGCTCTCAAGCTTTATCAGGAAGGTGTCCGCCGTTTTCCGACTAACGCCGATTTCGCCGCGGGCGAGATCCTCGTGCTCACCGATATGGGTGAGACGAAGGCGGCTTTCGACAAGGCGGACGCGGCGAGTGCCAGAACGTCCTCGGTTCCCATGCTGCTTGCCGCAATCTATGCCGCCAATTCGCTCGGACGGCCCGTTGACGCGTTGCGCTTTGCCGATCAAGCCTTGGCCATCGAGCCAAGAAACCGCGAGGCGAAGCGCGAGCAAATCCTTGCGATCGAACGCATGGGCGCACCCCATGTGGCGCTTGAGCTCGCCCGCGAGTCGCCGGACGCGGTCACGCCGAGCGACGTGCGCCGTCTTGAAGGAAGCGACGCCGCCGAGCTCGTGCGCTTCGGTAGCCTGGAGCCGCCCTCCGAAGCTGAACGTTTCGCCGCGACCGATAAGGCGATTGCACGACTCGACGAACTCATCGAGCGTTTCAGTAAGGAAGGCGAGACGGCGCGACAAGATCTCCTGCGCGCGCGTTTCGATCGCATGGTCGCCTATCGCGACCGAGTGCGCATGACCGACGTCGTGAAGGAATACGAGAACCTTAGCGCCAGCGGCGTCCATATTCCAAGTTATGCCCTCGAAGCGACGGCGGATGCCTACATTTATTTGCGAGAGCCAGAAATGGCCCTCGAGCTTTACCAGCGCGTGCTCGAGAGCGAACCGACGAGTTTTTCCGCAGCACTCGGGCGGTTCTATGCGCTCGTCGACCTCGAGCGGCTCGACGAGGCACGCGACTTCATACGCAAAGTGGACGAGGAACAACCAAAATGGCGCTGGCTCAAAGGAGATCCCGGCCCACTACCGAACGACCCTCGGCAGGCGGCTGACGAGGCGCTCGCCAACGCGGACCTTTACGCAAACGACCTCGAGGGTGCCGAGACGAAAGCCAGAGCCCTTGTCGACGCGGCGCCCGCAAACCCGTCATTTCGCATAATCCTGGCCGACGTCTATGCGGCTCGCGGATGGCCACGGCGCGCGGCGGAGGAATACGAGATTGCCGCAGCACTTGCTCCGCAGGACCCGGCCGTGGAGATTCCGCAAGGATCCAACGCACTGGCGCTGCACGCGTTCGAGCAAGCGGGGAGTGCGGAATCCGACGCCATCACGCGCTTTCCCGAACGCCGCGACGCCCAGCGCCTCGCCGAGGAATGGGAAATTCACAATCGGCCAGAGATCGACATCGCGGTGAACAAGACCTACGAGTCGGCAACGACCGTCAATGGCGGAAACGGAGTCGCAGTCGACGGCCGAATCTTCTCAGCGCCATTCGATTACGACTGGAGAGCATTCGCGGGCGAGTACATCGCGAGCCAGCTTGTCCCCGAAGGCCATATAACCGACTTCCGCCATGCGGCGGGTATCGAATGGCGTTCGGGAGACTTCGTGGCGTCCGCTGAAGGCAACCTCAACGACTACGGTCGCGACAAGTTCGGCGGCGTGCTTCGGGGTACGTGGGACATCGACGACGAGTGGCAGCTCGACGGCAACGGCCAACTCTTTTCAAAGGACACCCCGCTTCGCGCCCTCAAGAACAAGGTCACCGCAGATTCGGGGTCCGGCAGCGTGACATGGCGTGAGAGCGAGTCGCGCTCGGCTAGTCTCACGGCCGAAGGGATGAATTTCTCCGACGGCAATTTGCGTGGCTCCTTAGACGGCAAATTCGTCCAACGCCTGTGGGCGGGACCCCATGTCAACCTCGATGGCATCGTCGAGCTTGCGGGATCGCAAAACAGCCTCACTGACGTTCCCTACTATAGCCCGCGACACGACTTCCTGGGGGCGGCCGGCATCGATGCGACGCAAATCATCGAACGCCGCTATGAATTCGTCTGGAGCCATGAGCTCGTGGTCAAACCGGGCGCCTACTGGGAACAGGGGCACGGCACGACCTTCGCCGGCTCGCTCACTTACCAGCACAAGATCAAGACAGGCGACGATTTCGAAGTCAGTGCTGGATTCCAACTCGGCCGGCAGGCCTACGACAGTGAGTTCACGAACAGCCTTGCCCTGATTTTGAACCTGACTTGGAGGCCCGAACAATGAGCCGAATCGTCGCCCGGTGCCGTCCGCTGTTATTCTTCATCGCAGTCCTCGCGCTATCGGTGGCAAGCGCTTTCGCCGGGATGGAGGAAGACGATACCGGTGCTTCCGCACCGCGCGGCTTCGGCACGACACCACCGCTGCCGGCCGGCACCTCCATGTTTCTCGCGATCTGCTATCACGCCGTCGAGGATGTCGACCCCGACCAAAGCTATAATGCGGTTTCGACCGCCAAGCTGGTACAGCAGTTCAGTTGGCTGGAGCGCAACGGCTATCATCCGGTCAGCATCGACCAATTGGTCGCCGCACGCGACCGCGGAGTCCCGTTACCCGCTAATCCCGTCCTTCTCACCTTCGACGACGGATATGAGAGCTTCTACACCCGCGCCTTCCCGATTCTGAAAGCGTTCAAATTTCCCGCCGTGCTCGGCCTGGTGCACTCCTGGATGGCGGGGGCGCCCAAAAGCGAGGTTGAGTACGGCAGCAGCATGGCCATGATGCCCCGTTCGTTTTTCATGACATGGGATCAAGTGCGTGAGGTCCAACGCTCCGGGCTCGTCGAAATCGCGTCCCACTCGAACAATCTGCATCTCGGCATTCCGGCTAACCCGCAAGGCAATCTCGAACCCGCTGCCGTCACTCGGCGCTACGATTCGAGCCGCGGCAGCTACGAGACCGAGTCGGCTTACGAAGACCGCATCAAGGCGGACGCCGCGGGAATCTCCGGGGAGATTTTTCGCCAGACCGGCAAGCAGCCCCGCGCGATGATCTGGCCCTATGGAGAGCACAGCGAACTGGCCATTTCCATCTACGGCTCGGCCGGAATGCCGATCACCATGAATCTGATTGACGGTGTGGGCGCACTCGACAAACTCCAGGATACGCCGCGCCACCTCGTCAAGGACGATCCGCAGCTTGCCGACTTCGTTGCCGATATGCACCATCTCGTCCACCACGGTCCGACGCGGGTCGTCCATGTCGATCTCGACTATGTCTACGACCCCGATCCAGCCCAACAGGACAAGAACCTCGGCGCTGTCGTCCAACGTGTCTACGATCTCGGGGTATCGATCGTCTTCTTGCAGGCCTATGCGGACCCGGACGGCAATGGGCTCGCAAAGTCCGTCTACTTCCCGAACAAACTGCTCCCGATGCGGGCCGACCTTTTCAACCGAGCCGCTTGGCAGCTTCGCACCCGCGCCGGCGTGCGCGTATATGCGTGGCTGCCCGTGCTCAGCTTCGCTTTCGGGCAAGAGCTGTCGCACGTACTTGCCTGGAATTCCGAGCGAAACGAGGCAGCGCCGGACCCGGCCCAGCCGGTCCGCCTCTCCCCGTTCGATCCCACGGCGCGTGCGCTGATCGGCCAACTCTACGAGGAGATGGCGGCCAGCACGCCGATTGCTGGAATCCTTTTCAGCGATGACGCGATCCTCACCGATTTCGAGGATGCAAGTCCCGAAGCGCTCGAGGCATACCGGACGGCCGGCCTGCCTGGCTCCGTCGCCGCCATACGCGCCGATCCATTTGCGATGGAAGCATGGACGAGGCTCAAGACCCGCGTTCTCATCGATTTCACCAAGGAGCTTGCGGCCCGCGTCAGAATTCACCGAGCACCCCTTTCGACCGCGCGCAACATCTTTGCACGCCCGATCCTCGAGCCGACCAGCCAAGCCTGGTTTGCCCAGGACCTCGACAGCTTTCTCGCGACCTATGACTACACGGCGATCATGGCGATGCCGCTCATGGAGGATGTTGCGAAGGGGGATGCCGAGGCATGGCTCGACCGTCTGCGCGGCATCGTCGCGAAACGTCCAGGCGGGCTTTCACGCTCGATCTTCGAGCTGCAGGCGGTGGATTGGAGAGTGCCGGAATCGGGCCCCGATCGCGAGGTGCCGACCGAAACGCTGGCGCGCGAAATGCGCCTGCTCGCGCGCCAGGGTGCTCTCAATTTCGGGTATTATCCGGACGACGCACCGGCAAACCACCCGGACGTAAAGGAGCTTCGCAAGACGATTTCCCTTGCCGTCTATCCCTATCGGCCGTGAGCTGCGGTTGCTATCCCGCCCAATCGGGCAGGAGATTTCATTGCGGCCTTCGGAGCCGGCATGTCTCGCGGACTACTGAATGGCGCTGCCGTAGCCGAAATGGTTGAACGGCCCGAAGACGTAGCGCGTTTCCTCGGGATCGAAGGTGCTGCCGGGAAAAGTGTTGCCGGATTGGTTTTTGGTCGCGGCCGCGTCGGAAGATGGGGGATTGCGGATGGCGGTCGGTGCACTGGTCCCGACCTCGCTTATTTGCAGGGCCGGCGCCCGGTCGCCTTCCTTGATGGACTGTGGTGTTCCATCGCCATTTTCGCTCGTGGCCGTTTCCGTACTGAATGCCACTGCCGGTGCCGCGCTCACGAAAAGTGCCAAGGACAACACCGCACAACAAACCGAAGCGCGTTTTATTGACGACATGTCGCCTTCCTTCCAAGTTTCGTCAGGTGGGGATGAACGTCACGTCCGGGCGTTGGCCCGGGATGATACAAAATGTCCGACAGACCTGGCTCGCCCGATGTCGGCACGAGATTTGCGCGTAAAATCCATCAGCAGGATTACCGCCGCGTTCGTCAGGCCGACGGCGAGTGCCAGCGCAACGCCTCTCTGAAAATCCATGCCTAGACGATCGAATTGGCCGCTCGCCCAAAGGCCAGCAAATACAATCGACACCGACATCCAAGAGCAGATTGCGACACGAAAAAGCAAATTGCTCACAAGATCACTCCAGTTCGTGTTAGCGCGTGGCATCACCGGTGCTGGGTGGCGTCGCATCACGCGCCGCGTCGCCAGCTTTCGATACCACTATTGCAGGGTCGTCGTTCCCGACCGCCTGCCGAATTTTCTGAATGGGCGCGAATATACGCGATAATTCGCTTCGATCTGTCCTATTGACGACGTGTTTATTCGTGCCTGCGGCCTCCAGCGCCGTCAGGTGGATGGCCGGCGCATGGACTTCGGCTAACCGGCCACCGCCCGAGACCGCTCGTCTCCTTGGCGGTTCAAGACCCTTCGTCTTACGAAAAATCTCGCCATTCCAATGGGAAAGGGGGGCCTGAAAGCCCCCCTTTTGCCGCATTGGCCAAGCTTCGATCAGTCTGGCCGCGCGAAACTCTAACCCGCGAGCCGACGAAGATCGGGCATTGCCGCTTCAAGACCTCGCCCGAACCGTTCGACTGCCTCATCCACTTCTTCCCGCGTGATGGAGAGCGGTGGGGAGAATGACGTCACTTCGATGAACGGCAGCGGCCGTGTCATCACGCCATGTTCGAGGGCCTTGCGGGATACAATTCTATGCGCGTTGGCCTTGGGATCGAAAAAGCGCCGTTTTGCCTTGTCCGCCACGAACTCGACCGCCAGCATGAGCCCTTCCCCACGCACCTCACCGACGAATGGGTTATCCGCCACTCGTTCCCTCAGGCGTTTCAGGAAATAGGGGCCAACTTTGGCTGCATTTTCGACGAGGCCTTCGCGCTCCATGATGTCGAGGTTCGTCATCCCGAGCGCCCCGCCGACGGGATGACCGGAATAGGTGAACCCGTGCATCACGGGACCAAATTCATCGGATGCGCTGCTCAACACATCCCATATACCGGCTGATATGACGGAAGCGGACACGGGGAAATAGGCGCTTGTAATGCCTTTCGCGAGTGTCACGATATCCGGTTTAAGTCCGTAAAGTCCGGTTGCAAACCACGACCCCAAGCGGCCGAACCCGGTGATCACTTCGTCGGCGATGAAGAGGATATCGTTCTCCTTGAGCAACGCCTGCACCGCTTCGAAGTAACCCTTGGGCGGGAGGAACACCCCACCTGTTCCCATGACCGGTTCGGCGATGAACGCGGCGATGGATTCAGCACCTTCCCGTGCGATTATGTCCTTGAGTTCACGGATCAACCGTGCGGTGAACGCGCTCTCGTCCTCGCCGGGATTGGAAAAGCGGTAGAAATGCGGACACGACGCGTAGTAAACGCCGTCGAGCGGCAGGTCGAATGCCTTGTGGTAGCGCTCGATTCCCGTCAGGCTCGCAGCCGCATAAGTCAGGCCGTGATAGGCGCCGACGCGCGAAATGAATTTCTTCTTTCCGGGCTTGCCCCGCAGATTGTTGTAGTAACGGGCTAGCTTGAAATTGGTGTCGTTGGCGTCCGAGCCGGAGGTGCCGAAAAACATTTTCGAGAGGTGGCCGGCACCTGCCTTCTCCCGAAAGATGCCCAGCACGCGATCCGCCAGTCGGATGACCGGCTCATTCGAGGCAGAGCCGAAAATGTGATAATAACTGAGGTTTCGCACCGCTTGTGCGGCGGTTTGCGCCATTTCCTCGCGGCCGTATCCGATATTGACGCACCAGAGGCCGGCGCCGCAGTCGATCATGTCCTTTCCGGTGCGATCCTTGAGCGTGACACCCTGCCCATCCATCACGATGAGGGGGCCGTTCTTCAGATGCTCGGCAATGGACGTAAGCGGATGGAGCAGGCTTTGCTTATCCATCTCCTCGAGCGAGTAATTTTTCTTGGCAACCGCAGTGTCCATCGATCGATCTCCCGATTTCCGTTAGGGGCGCGTCGCAATGCCAAATTCACCGGTCGGCCAGCCGATCTTCGGGAGAACACCCGAAAAGCCGACCAGCTGCGGGGCTAGTGTGGTGGATTTGCTTGCGCAAAATTCGCGCCCATCCTGAGGCTAGAGCAAGCGCAACTCAAGCCCGAAGTTTGGCCTGCTCGGGGCGTGGGCCGCCGACTCACCCTAGATGGCCGGGGGAATCGCCTTCGCCCGCCGCAAATCGATGGCAGTATGGGCGGCAAGTGCGGCCAATACGATTCCCCCGCCAAGAAGCGACATGGGTCCCGGACGTTCTCCGAGGAACGCCCATACCCAAATCGGCCCGAGGATCGGCTCCAGGAGCGCGATAAGGGCGACCTGTGCCGCGGGTGCGCGCTGAGCACCTGCAACGAACAGCACGAACCCCGATCCGAGCTGGAATGCGCCGAAGACGAAAAGGAGGCCGAAGTCGCCTCTTGTCACCGACAGCGGTTCGCCGAGCGGAAGGGCGACAAGTGCCGCGAGCGCACAGCCGAGGCATGTCGCTGGCGTCATCCGCACGTCCCGGTATTTGCGAATTGTCACGGTCGCTATCGCCGAACCGAGGGCTATGAAGAACGCCAACAGATTGCCGAGTAGCGATCCCGGAGCAATCGATGCGGAGACCATGACGGCCACGCCGCCGAGTGCGACCGCCATGACGAGCCAGCTCCGCACATCCACCTTCTCGCCGAGGACCACATAGGCAAGCGCTGCCGCGATGAGCGGCGAGGTACTGAAAATGATCAGCGTGTTGGCAACGGTCGTGAGATGGAACGACAAGACGAGACAGATCGACGACGTGCCGATGCACACACCGACCACGACACCGGGAAGACCCATCGCCCGGAAGACTTGCACGCTCCGGCCCCGCTCCCGCCAGCCGATATAGCTTATGAGGAAGCCCGCTGCGGAAAGCGAACGCCAGAACACCGTGGTCCACACATCCGCAGCGTCCAGGGAGCGGACGATCAATCCGCCCGTGCTCCAAAAGATTGCGGCCAACGCGACGAGTGCGATTCCTCGGCGATGGGTCGTGGCGTCGAAGCGTGCCGCGGTCGCACTTTGCACCAATTCACCTGCGATAACGGGGGTGCGACGTTCGAAGACGTCGACACTTGGAACGCCCCCGATCGGTGTAATGCAGCATTTCCGAATGACTTACATTGCGGCTGCGCATCGCACAAGGATCGAGAGCAGCGCTATAATGCTCCCCAATCCCGGCAGCGCTCGTTTCAGGACGGACTCGATGCGCGCGATTGTGCTTCACGCCGCCCGTACATCACTTCGGCTCGAGGATCGGGCCGCGATGCCGCAGGCCGGCAGTCATGAGGTCTTGATCCGGATCCGTGCATGCGGCGTTTGCCGCACGGATCTCCACATCGTGGACGGTGAGTTGGCCAACCCGAAGCTGCCACTCGTGCCCGGCCACGAAATCGTGGGTATCGTTGTTGCCGTCGGGCCGGCGGTGGAAAGACTCGCGGTCGGCGACCGTGTTGGCGTTCCCTGGCTCGGCTGGACCTGCGGGGAATGCGACTATTGCCGGCGCGGACAGGAAAATCTCTGCGCCCATGCGCGTTTCACCGGGTACCAAATTGACGGAGGGTATGCCGAATACACGGTCGCGAACGAGCGGTTTTGCTTTCCGCTCCCCCCCGTTTTCGACGACGTTTCCGCCGCCCCGCTCCTCTGCGCTGGATTGATCGGCTTTCGCGCCCTCCGCCTCGCGGGGGACGCGAAGCGGCTCGGCCTCTATGGCTTCGGTGCGGCAGCACATATTGCAGTGCAAGTGGCACGCCATCGCGGCCAACAAGTCTTTGCGTTCACGAAGACGGGTGATATCGCCGGGCAGGACTTTGCGCGCGGCCTGGGTGCGGTATGGGCTGGCGGCTCGGATGAATTGCCGCCCGAGCCGCTCGATGCGTCGCTCATCTTCGCGCCCGTTGGCGCCCTTGTCCCCGCTGCCCTCAGGGCGACCGCAAAAGGTGGCAGCGTTATTTGCGCCGGAATCCACATGAGCGATATTCCCACGTTCCCCTATCGGCTGCTCTGGGAGGAACGCGTTCTCCGATCCGTCGCCAACCTGACGCGGCAAGATGGCGACGAGTTTCTCGCCATCGCATCAAGGGTGCCGATTCGCACCACGACGACGGTTTTTCCCCTTGCTCAAGCGAACGAAGCGCTCGAGCGCTTGCGCGAAGGCCGCATCGAGGGTGCGGCCGTTCTGGCGCCCTAGAGCTTGAGACTTTTCCCGAAATTAGGGTGGGACAAGTGGCCATCATTTCAATTACTTAGTACATTCTAACCTATGAATTTAACCTGTATTTTTGACTTTACGCGGTTATTTGCCGGGTAAGTCCCTGTCGACGGACCAGTCATGCATTTGCAGATGACCCGGCTAGCTTCGCCTTCAACCTCGGCAGTGCGAAATCGAGGAACGCGCGCAGCTTGAGCGGCAATAGACGTCCTCCTGCATGAACAAGGTTGACGGGAGACGGTTTCGGTTCGAAATCCTCGAGCGCCAGAACGAGCTTGCCCGCTCGGACCGCCTGTGCCGCTTGGTAGAAGAGGACGCGCGTGACGCCGACGCGTGCGATCGTCGCGTCGATTGCCGCCTCGGCCGTGTTGACGATGAGACGCGAGTGGATCGGGACACGCACTTCGGACTTTCCCGCCACGAAAACCCACGCCTCAGGCGATGTTAATCCCTCGAACGAGACGCAATCGTGCCCGCTCAGTTCATCGGGACGAGCCGGCGTGCCCCGCTTCGCGAAGTAGGTGGGGCTTGCGCAAACGACGCGCCGGATCGAGCCGACCCGGATTGCGACCAAGCTGCTATCGGGCAATTCCCCGATCCGGACGGCGAGATCGACACGGTCCTCGAAAAGATTGATGATCCGGTCTGTAAGTGCGAGCCGAAGATCGATCTCGGGATAGACCCTGAGGAATTCGATCACGATGGGAAGCACGTGAAGGCGGCCGAACTCGATCGGTGCTGAGAGGATCAGGTTTCCCTTGGCGGTGCTGAATTCACCCGTGGCTGCGCGCTCGGCTTCACCGACATCCTCCAATATTCGCTTGCAGGCGTCGACATAGGATCGGCCTGCATCGGTCAAGGCGAGTTTCCGGCTCGAGCGGATCAGGAGGCGTGTTTTGAGATGGCCCTCGAGATCCGAAACCTTGCGGCTGACGGTCGCGAGCGGGATGGCAAGCCGTCGAGCCGCCGCAGACAGACTGCCTGCCTCGACGGCCGCCACCAGGATCGACATCGAATCAAAGCGGTCCATCTCGCCTTCCGAAATTTGGAAGGATACTTACACATTTTAGCTTCTTATATTCTTATTTGGAAGGGGACTAATAGGTAGGGGTTGGTTGTTCAATCGAAATCACGAAAGGAACCGGCCATGTCGCGTATTCCCACGCCTGCCGCGATCGAGGACGCTCCCGCCGCGTCGCGGCCATTGCTTGAAGGGGTCAAAAAGCAGCTCGGTGCTGTGCCGAACATGTTTCGGCTGATCTCGAACAGCCCTGCAGCGCTCGAAAGCTATCTCGGCCTCAACAGCGCATTGAACAAAGGTGCACTCCCCGCCCCGACGCGCGAACGGATTGCCCTTGCGGTCGGCGAGATCAACGGCTGTACCTATTGCCTTTCGGCACATACTTACCTCGGCAAGAAACTCGCGAAGCTCGACGATGCCGAGATTGCCGCCAATCGCAGCGGCGCTTCGAACGATGCGAGGGCGGATGCCGCCGTGCGTTTTGCCGTAAAAGTCGTAAACACCCACGGCCACGTCAGCGAAGCCGATCTGGCCGCTGTCAAAGCCGCTGGCTACGATGACGCCCAAGTCGTCGAGATCGTGTTGCACGTCGCCCTCAATACCTGGACGAATTACATCAATGAGGTGGGCAAAACCGACATCGACTTCCCGGTCGTCGCCGCGCTCAAGGCGAGCTGAGCGGCCGGCCCTGCCGTCGCCCGCCGGCGAAAAATCGATTCCGCCGGCGGGTGCCTCGTCGGAATCGCCAATGGAGGACCACGCAAATGAGCCGCCCCCCTCTCCCGCCCTTTACCGCCGCGAGCGCGGTTGAAAAGGCGCGTATGGCCGAAGATGCCTGGAATACCCGCGACCCCACTCGCGTCGCCCTCGGCTACACGACCGACAGCCGCTGGCGCAATCGCGCCGAGATCTTCGAGGGCCGGGACGCCATCGTGGCGTTCTTGACCCGCAAGTGGGTTCGCGAGCTCGATTATCGCCTGATCAAGGAAGTCTGGGCCTTTCGCGAGAACCGCATTGCCGTCCGCTTCGCCTATGAATGGCACGACGACAGCGGCAACTGGTTTCGCAGCTACGGCAACGAGAATTGGGAATTCGACGAGCATGGTCTGATGCGCGTGCGTCACGCGAGCATCAACGATCTCCCGATTGCGGAGGGTGCGCGCAAATATCGCTGGCCCCTCGGCCGACGCCCCGACGATCACCCGTCCCTCAGCGATCTCGGGCTTTGAGCGAGCACATCATGGATGGCGGCACGAAATTCTCCAGCGACGTCGCGTTCACACCGACGGTCAAAGCGATACAAAGCCGCAAAGGCTCCCGTCGATCCTATGGAAAAATGGAAGAGCGCGGCTCGTGGCAGACACTGATTACGCCCGATCTCAAACACTTCATCGAGGCTCAGACGAGCGTCTTTCTCGCGACCGCGAACGTTGAGGGCCAGCCCTATATTCAGCATCGCGGCGGACCGGCCGGATTTCTAAAGGCGCTCGACGACCGGACGATCGGCTTTGCCAACTTCACCGGCAACCGGCAATACATCACGCAAGGCAACCTTGCGGACAATCCCAAAGCGCATCTTTTCTTGATCGACTTTACCGATCGGCGGCGCATCAAGATCTGGGGCGAGGCGCGCGTCGTCGAAGGCGATGCGGCGCTGATTGAAAATCTCATGCCGCAGGACTACGAAGCTCGTCCCGAGCAAGCAATTCTCTTCACCGTTGCCGCTTGGGACGCGAACTGCTCCCAGCACATACCACAGCGCTTCGAGGCCGCCGACGTCATTGCCGCGATCGTCGCCCGGGACAAGCGCATAGCACAACTCGAGGCAGAGATTGCCGTCTTGCGGGAGGCCGTGGGATAGGCGCCTTTATCACGAGCGTCATTGCCGGAGCGCTAAAAGGCGCGGATGCCCGGGTCAAGTCCGGGCATGACGAGTGGAGAGGTCCGGAGGTTAGACCCGGGCATCCAAGTGCTGCTCGACAGCGTTGACTTTTATTGCATGCGCCATAG
>DASPOR010000125.1 GCA_035625915.1 Alphaproteobacteria bacterium
GTTTCGCCGCGGGTGCGGCCGCGGGAGCGGGTGTGGGTGCTGGACGTGCCGCAGGGGTCCCGCGACTCAATGCACTCTCGACGTCGGACTTCACGATGCGGCCGTGCGGTCCGCTGCCGCGAAGGATTGCAAGGTCGATACCCGCCTGCTGGGCCATGCGCTTTGCGAGGGGGCTTGCGAAGATTCGATCCTGTCCGTTGCCGGCGTGAGCCGCAGGCGAGATAGGTGGCGGAACGGCGGCCTTCGGCGGCGATGGCGTTCCCGCTATCGGTGCCGCGGGTGCGGCCGCCGGTGCGGGCGATGGCGGCGGCGCGGGCGGGGGAGCGGGCTTCGGCGCCGGCGCGCTTGCGATCGAACTGGCATCCTCCCCTTCGCCGAGCAACACCGCGATCGGCGTGTTGACGGCGATTCCCTCCGAGCCTTCGGAAACCAGGAGTTTGCCGACTGTTCCTTCGTCCACCGCCTCGACTTCCATCGTCGCCTTGTCGGTCTCGATCTCCGCGAGCACGTCGCCCGGCTTGACCGCGTCGCCTTCCTTCTTGAGCCACTTGGCGAGCTTTCCCTCCGTCATGGTCGGTGAAAGTGCTGGCATCAGGATTTGCGTCGGCATGAGTTCTCCCCCAAGCTGTGCCACGCAGGTTTCACGCAGCACGTCGTTGGACGCCTATGGGCGGTAAAGCACCTTCTTTGCGGCTTCGACAATCTGGCCGGCGTGCGGCAGCGCCATGCGCTCCAAATTCGCGGCATAGGGCAGCGGCACGTCGACGCCGGTGACGCGCACAACCGGCGCATCGAGCCAGTCGAATGCCTCTTCCATCATAACGGCTGCCAACTCCGAGCCGATACCGGCAAAGGGCCACCCCTCCTCGACCGAGACGAGCCGGTTCGTCTTCTTGACCGATTGGACGATTGCCGCGCGATCG
This sequence comes from Alphaproteobacteria bacterium, assembly GCA_035625915.1. Lineage (NCBI taxonomy): Bacteria > Pseudomonadati > Pseudomonadota > Alphaproteobacteria > Alphaproteobacteria bacterium. The sequence goes on from DASPOR010000125.1 coordinate 924, forward strand.
AGTGGGCGGATCGTGCGCAGATTGATGACCTCGGCACTTATGCCCTCTTTCGCGAGGGCGTCCGCGGCCTCAAGTGCGCGTTGGACCATGAGCGAAAACGCAGTGATCGTGACGTCCGTTCCTTGCCGCTCGATCTTGGCTTTGCCGATGGGGACGATCCAGTCCGGATGATCCGGAACCGGGAAGCTGTGGCCGTAAAGAATTTCGTTTTCGAGGACGATCACGGGATTCGGATCGCGGATGGCGGCCTTGAGCAGACCCTTGGCGTCTTCCGCGGAATAGGGCGAGACGACTTTAAGGGCCGGAACGTGGCCGTACCAGCTTGCATAACATTGGGAGTGCTGCGCCGCCACGCGCGACGCCGCGCCGTTCGGCCCCCGAAAGACGATTGGGCAGTGCATCTGCCCGCCCGACATATAGCGGGTCTTGACGGCCGAATTGATGATCTGGTCGATCGCCTGCATGGCAAAGTTCCACGTCATGAACTCGACGATCGGAAGCAAGCCGTTGAAGGCGGCCCCGACGGCCAAGCCCGTGAAGCCTTGCTCGGTGATTGGGCTGTCGATCACCCGCCGCTCGCCGAATTCCTCCAAAAGACCTTGGCTGACTTTGTACGCACCCTGGTACTGCGCCACCTCCTCGCCCAGGAGGAAGATTCGCGGATCGCGGCGCATCTCTTCCGCCATGGCATCGCGCAGGGCTTCGCGCACGGTCTGGGTTTTGGTCGCTCCGGTATATTCGGGCGTTGCAGCCGCGGCGGGAGCCATTGCCGGCTTCGGCGGAGCTGCCGCCGCGGGTGCGGTAGGCGTCGGTGACGGCGGTGTCGGCGCTTGCTGAGGCAGTTTCGCGGCCGGGGCCGGTGCCGCGGCGGCACTAAGCGATGCAGCACTCTCGCCGTCGCCCAGGATCATGGCGATCGGCGTGTTGACCGCGACGTTCTCGGCACCCTCCGGCACCAATATCCTGCCGAGCGTTCCTTCGTCGACAGCCTCGACCTCCATGGTCGCCTTGTCGGTTTCGATTTCGGCGAGCACGTCGCCGGATTTCACCTTCTCGCCCTCCTTTTTGACCCAGCGCGCCAGCTTGCCTTCGGTCATCGTGGGCGAGAGCGCAGGCATCAATACCTCGACGGGCATGCGGTACCTCCCGGCCCTTAGGCGTCGGCCAATACGTCGGTGTAGAGTTCGGACGGATCAGGCTCCGGGCTGTTTTGCGCAAAGTCCGCGGCGGCCGTGATGATGTCCTTGATCTCGCGATCAATCTGCTTGAGCCCGTCTTCGTCGATCACGCCGTCGGTCTCCAATTTGCCGCGCAAGCGGTCGATCGGATCGCGCTCCTGACGCATTTTTTGAAGCTCGTCCTTGGGGCGGTACTTCGCGGGATCCGACATGGAGTGGCCCCGATAACGATAGGTGATCATTTCAAGGATGTAGGGTCCCTTTCCGGTCCGCGCGCTTGCAACCGCTTTATCGCCCGCAACCTTCACCGCCGTGACATCCATGCCGTCCACCTGCTCGCCTGGAATGCCGTAAGACTGGCCACGATGATAGAGGTCGGTCCGCGCCGAGGCGCGCTCGATCGAGGTACCCATGCCGTACTTGTTGTTCTCGATGACGAAAACGACGGGGAGCTTCCAAAGGGCCGCCATGTTGAAGGATTCATAGACTTGGCCCTGGTTCACGGCACCGTCGCCGAGATAGGTGAGCGAAACCCGGTCCTCCGAGCGGTATTTGTAAGCAAAGGCCAGTCCCGCGCCGATCGGCACCTGAGCGCCCACGATGCCATGCCCGCCGAAGAAGTTCTTCTCGGCGCTAAACATATGCATCGACCCGCCCTTGCCTTTGGAGTACCCGCCGCGCCGGCCCGTCAACTCCGCCATCACCCCCTTCGGGTCCATGCCGCAGGCGAGCATGTGGCCGTGATCGCGGTAGCTTGTGATGACAGAGTCCTGGGGCGTGATCGCGGCCTGCATGCCGACCACGACGGCCTCCTGACCGATATAGAGATGGCAAAATCCACCGATCAGGCCCATGCCATACATCTGGCCGGCCTTCTCCTCGAACCGCCGGATGAGTAACATTTTTCGGTAGTATTCGATGAGTTCGTCGGCGGCGCTGTTTTGCGCCCGCGACTTGCCGCGCGCGATTTTTGCGGTGGCCATGACGTCTCCCTGGAATGAGTCCTCGAAAAACGATGTGCGGCCGCTTTCGACCGCCCCCTGCCCTCAAGGGTTTTGTAGCTCTCCGGGGCTTGGTTTTCAAGAAAACGCGCGGTGAAAAACCATTATCGTGCAATGCACAATGATGAATTAACTCGTTTCCAGTTAACGCACCGGCGGGCGGTCAAGTTTTTCGGCCGCCGGCGCCATCCTCACTGTGTCATTGGGCGAGACAAAAGCGCCCCAGGAGCGTTCGATTTTTCCCGATGCCGAAACAATTCTGCGTGCCGTGCGTCAAATTAGGTCCACAACTAAAAGACGAGGCAGCCGAGGTGCTGAAGATCGATCCAATTACGGACCTGAACCGAAACGATGCCGTCGAGCTTCTCTGGTCCTTCTTCCAGGAAGAGGGTTTCACGACACCGCGCGAAAAGCTCGCCCTTAATTTCGGACGCATGATGGCGGACGAGGCTTGCTGGGCGGCGCTGGCTGTGGAGGATGGGCGCGCCGTCGGCATCGTTACGGTCACGACGATGCTCTACGCCGAATGGGGCCGACTGGGTGAGATCGGCGATCTCTACGTGTTGCCGCACGATCGGGGTCGTGGAGTCGCAAGGGGCCTCGTCGACGAGGCGACCGCATGGTGCCGCAAGAAGGGATGCTCGGCGGTTTCCGTCGTGGTGACGCCGGAGGGCGAGGCGCGTCATCGGCTCTCGCATTTTTACCGTCATCTTGCCTTCGAGGCGACGGGACGGACGTTCATGTCCAAGCTTATTCGTTGACGGGAGGTCGGTGCTGGTCCCCGCACACGGCAACCCGTTATCGTACGCCCTCACCCTTCGGTAACATGATGACGATTTCGTCGGCGCGCCCGAAATTGAGCAGGACGCGCGCCTGTTCTTCAAGCATGTCCGGGTCGATGCCACCTTGCCCGACGAGGGCTGCCCTCGCCTCGAGTGCGGCGCGCTGGCTGCTCACGACGTTGAGCGTCGCTTGGGCAAGCTCGACTTTTTGCGAGAGCTGCCACCATGCATTGAGACCGCGATCCCCCTCCACCGCGTGATAGGCGAAGTAAAGGCTCAAGCACGCCAGTACAAGCTGGGCCGATATGCCCGGTAAGCGACGAGATATTTCGCGTGTGAGGCTCACGCAAGAATCGAATCACAGAGGATTCATTGCGGTCAATAGCTAATTCGCAAATTCCGGCGATTTACCGTCAGTAATGGTCAAATCGATTCATTTTCCTTGTGCGCCAGCGGCAACCGTTGCCGAAATGACTCACTCACTGCGCGTGAACAGATTCCGGAATTGCTTGCGAGCCATCCGAGTCGCTTCGCGGCTAACGAAAGACAGACTTGCCCGCATAGCGTGCCGTCGGGCCCAATTCTTCCTCGATGCGGATAAGTTGATTGTATTTTGCGAGACGGTCCGATCGCGAGAGCGAACCTGTTTTAATTTGCCCGCAGTTGGTTGCGACGGCGAGATCGGCGATGGTCGAATCCTCGGTCTCGCCAGAGCGGTGGGAGATAACGGCCCGGTAGCCGGCGTTCCGCCCGATCTCAATGGCTCGAAGCGTCTCGGTCAATGTGCCGATCTGATTGAGCTTGATCAGAACCGCATTCGCGAGCCCTTTCTCGATACCCATCCGGAGACGCTCCGGGTTCGTCACAAAAAGATCGTCGCCGACGAGTTGGATCTGCTTGCCGAGTGCCGACGTAAGTTCCGCCCATCCCTCGAAATCGTCTTCGGCCATGCCATCCTCGATGGAGACGATCGGATAGCGTTTCACGAGGGTGCGGTAGTACTCGACCATTCCCGCTGAATCGAGTTTCTTGCCTTCGCCTTCCAGCACGTACTTGCCGCCTTTGTAAAACTCGGTCGACGCCGGGTCGAGGGCGAGGGCAATGTCCAGCCCAAGTTCATAGCCCGTCGATTCGACTGCTTTTGCAATGAAGCCAAGCGCTTCGTCGGCACTTCTGAGGTTCGGCGCGAAGCCGCCTTCGTCTCCGACGTTCGTATTGTGCCCCGCATCGCCGAGCTGCTTCTTGAGGGCATGGAACACTTCCGAGCCCATGCGGATCGCTTCGGCGACGGTCGGCGCGCCGATCGGTGCGATCATGAATTCCTGGATGTCGATGGGGTTGTCCGCATGCACGCCGCCATTGACGATGTTCATGAGCGGAACGGGCAATGTGTGCGCGAAAACGCCGCCGATATAGCGATAGAGCGGCAACCCGCGCTCCTCCGCCGCCGCCTTTGCCGCAGCCAGGCTCACGCCGAGGATTGCGTTGGCCCCGAGGCGCGACTTATTGGCGCTCCCATCGAGCTTGATCATGGTGCCGTCGATGTGGCTCTGCTCCTCCACATCGAAGCCCGACAGTGCATCGAAGATCTCGCCATTGACCACGTCGACCGCTCGCAGAACACCTTTTCCGCCATAGCGCTTCTTGTCGCCGTCCCTGAGTTCGACCGCCTCATGGGTGCCGGTCGAAGCACCAGAGGGCACTGCGGCCCGCCCGATTGTCCCGGTTTCGAGCACCACGTCGACTTCAACAGTCGGATTGCCACGACTATCCAGAATCTCGCGGGCACGGATGTCGGTGATTGCGGTCATGACGTCCCTCGAGGCAAGGACACTGTGAACGATACGCCGCGTGAGAGATAGCGGCCCCAGCCGAGGGACGCAAGGGCGGCTGCAGGCAGCCGCAGAGAGATTGCGAACGTCTTCGAGGACACATGCTTAATCCGTCATGGCCGGGCCGGGCAAAGGCCGAGACCCGGCCATCCACGTCTTTCAGCGATTGGGCAGAAGCACGTGGATGCCCGGGTCAAGCCCGGGCATGACGAAGGGAGAGATCTGGGGCTGTCAAAATTAGATTTTAGCGCGCCGGGCTCTGCGCAAAACACTCCATAACCGTCATGCCCGGGCCGTCGTCCACGCGAAGGGTGCCGGTCATGCAGAGCATGGCAATGATGAAGGAAGGTATCCGGCGCAGGAAGTGATCTTCTGAGTCGATCCGGGTGGCGCCGTAAGTACGAGGAACCTCACACCGCGACCGGTTTGGCCTTCGCGACGCGATCGAAGGAAAGAAGGGTTTCGAGGAGGCCGGGCAGGTCCTTGAGCTTCACCATGTTGGGCCCGTCGCTCGGCGCCTTATCGGGATCCTGGTGCGTTTCCATGAACACGGCGGCAACACCGACCGCGATGGCGGCGCGTGCAAGGATCGGCACGAACTCGCGCTGGCCCCCGCTTGTCGTGCCATGCCCGCCCGGCTGCTGAACGGAATGGGTGGCATCGAAGACGATGGGGTAGCCGGTCCTTGCCATGATCGGCAAGGCGCGCAGGTCGGATACGAGCGTGTTGTACCCGAACGAAACCCCTCGCTCCGTCAGCAGAATATCGGTATTGCCCTCGTGCGCGATCTTGGCGGCGACGTTCGCCATGTCCCACGGTGCTAGGAACTGCCCCTTCTTCACGTTGATCGCGCGACCGGTATGTGCGGCCGCAACGAGCAGGTCGGTCTGGCGGCAAAGGAAGGCGGGGATTTGCAGCACGTCGACCGCTTGCGCCACGACGGCGCATTGCTGGGGCTCGTGCACGTCGGTCAAGACCGGGATGCCATGGCGCTCGCGCACCTCGGCCAGGATCGGCAAGCTCTCCGAAAGGCCCATGCCGCGGGGGCTGTCGATCGAGGTGCGGTTCGCCTTGTCGAACGAAGTTTTGTAGATAAGGCCGATGCCGAGGCGCGTGGTGATTTCCTTGATCGCCTGCGACATTTCGAGGGCGTGCTGACGCGATTCGAGCGCACATGGCCCGGCGATAAGCGTGAAAGGCAGATCGTTGCCCACGGTCAGCTTGTCGATGCGAACGCGGTGCGGTTTCGTCATGAGTCGTCTCGATTAACGGAATTAGGTGCCGGTGTCTCTACACCAACCTGCTCTGATCGACCGCCGCCTTTATGAAGGACTTGAACAGCGGATGGGGATCGAGCGGCTTGGATTTAAGCTCTGGATGGAATTGTACGCCGACGAACCAGGGATGGCGCGGGATTTCCACGATCTCCGGCAATTCGCCGTCGGGCGACATGCCCGAGAAATGCATGCCGGCCTTCTCGAGCTGGGGCTTATAATTGACGTTCACTTCATAGCGATGGCGATGGCGCTCGCTGATCATATCCGCGGCATAGGCGTCATGCACTTTGCTGCCTTTCGAAAGCACGCAGTCGTAAGCGCCAAGGCGCATGGTGCCGCCGAGATTGTCGCCGATGCCGCGCTGTTCGAGCACGTTGCCCCGCATCCACTCGGTGAGAAGCCCGACCACTGGATGCTCCGCAGGTCCGAACTCCGTCGAGCTGGCGCCCGCCAGGCCCACGATGTTGCGAGCGACTTCGATCACCGCCATCTGCATTCCGAAGCAGATACCGAAATAAGGCACATTGCGCTCGCGAGCGAAGCGTGCGGCCTGGATTTTCCCTTCCGAACCGCGCTCCCCGAATCCTCCCGGCACGAGTATGCCGTGAACGCTTTCGAGTCGCTGGGTCGCGTCGTCGCGCTCGAAGATTTCCGAATCGAGCCAATTCAGCTTGACGCGCACATGATTCGCGATCCCGCCGTGGCTGAGCGCCTCGGAAAGCGACTTGTAGGCATCGAGGAGGTGAGTGTATTTGCCGACCACCGCGATCGTCACCTCGCCTTCGGGCTTTTGCACGCGCTCCACGATATGACGCCAGCGCGAGAGATCCGGCCCATTCACGTGTTTGACCCCGAAATGCTTGATGACTTGGGTGTCAAATCCTTCGGCGTGGTAGCGAAGCGGCACTTCGTAGATCGTCGAGACGTCGAGCGCTTGGATCACGCACTCCTCTCGAACATTGCAGAAGAGGGCAATCTTTCGGCGTTCGTTGACCGGGATCGGCCATTCGCTTCGGCAGAGGAGGATATCAGGCTTGATCCCGACGCTCTGAAGTTCCTTGACGGAGTGTTGCGTCGGCTTGGTCTTCAGCTCATGGGAACTCGGGATGTAGGGCACCAGCGTGAGGTGCACGAACAAGACGCGCTCCGGTCCCAGCTCGTTGCCGATCTGACGTATCGCCTCGAGGAACGGTAGCCCCTCGATATCGCCGACGGTGCCGCCGATTTCGCAGAGCACGAAATCGGCACCTCCCGCGTCGGCCAGGATGAATTCCTTGATCGCATCGGTAATGTGGGGAATCACCTGCACGGTCGCACCTAGATAATCGCCCCGGCGTTCCCGCGCGATGACGTCGGAGTAGATGCGGCCCGTCGTCACGTTATCGCTGCGCCGCGAGGCAACGCCCGTGAAGCGTTCGTAATGACCGAGATCGAGGTCGGTCTCAGCACCGTCATCGGTCACGTAGACCTCGCCATGCTGATAGGGACTCATCGTTCCCGGATCGACATTGATGTAAGGATCCAGCTTTCGAAGCCGGACGGTGAATCCACGCGCCTGGAGAAGCGCGCCCAACGAGGCGGAGGCGATACCCTTACCAAGTGAGGAGACCACGCCGCCGGTAATGAAGATATACCGTTGCATGGACCATCATTATAGCGTCACGGTGCGGCAATAGAAACGGAAAGCAGCGACCGCAACGCTGCCATTCGAAAATAATGCGCTTGACAGGAGCGCTACTGCGCCGCAGGAGGCTGCGGCCCCGATGGGGCTGCGGGCGTTCCCGATGCCGGCGCGTTCGCCGGGGGTGCGGCCGGTGCGGGAGTTGGGGCGGTCGGAGTCGCGGGCGGACTCGGTATCGCGGGCGCCGAGGTCTTCGTTGCCGGCTGATCGATGATCGAACGCTGCTGCGGCGCATGGCTTGCGAGAAACGCAAGTGTCAGACTCACGAGCATGAACGCAGCCGCCAATATCGCCGTCGTGCGGGTCAGCAGGTTCGCGGCTCCTCGCCCGGTCATGAATCCGCTCATGCCGCCACCGCCGCCGATCCCAAGCGCACCACCTTCGCTGCGCTGGAGCAGCACGACCGCGATGAGTGCGATCGCAAGGATCATATGAATTACGACGAGTACAGCGGTCATTACCCGGACCTTCGAGATTTCACGGAGGGCACGGCGGCCCACTCCGATGGACACGCCCCCATGGCGTGCGGTTATTTAGTGCCTTGGACGCGAATTTGCCAGGGGGGACTTGCCTGCTCATGGGAAGCCGGCCCAATTCGCCGAATCTCTCCCCGTGGCCAGTAGGGCACGCGAATCACGGGCACGCCCGGGCGATGGCCCAGAATTCCTCGGCGTTGAGGCTCGCCCCGCCCACGAGGGCGCCGTCGACGTCGGCGGTGGGGAGGATTTCGGTCGCATTCGACCCCTTGACCGATCCGCCATAAAGGATGCGCATATCGGCAAGGTCGGCCCGGTTTCGCGCGAGCGTCTTCCGAACGAAACCGTGCATTGCCGCGATGTCCTCGACCCTTGGCACGCGGCCCGTACCGATCGCCCAAACCGGTTCATACGCGATGATCGTGTTCGTCGAACTGGCGGCTGTTGGCAGTGAGCCTGCGATTTGTCGTCCGACAACAGCTTCGGCCTTGACGGCGAGGCGCTCGGCCTCGGTCTCGCCCACGCAGACAATGGCAGCTAGACCGGCACGGTGGACGGCTTCTGCTTTCGCCCGCACAACCGCATCGCTCTCGCCATGATCGGACCTTCGCTCCGAGTGGCCCACGATGACGTAGCGGCAACCGGCATCTGCGAGCATCTCGGCACTCACGTCGCCGGTGTGCGGCCCACTTTCCTTCGCGTGGCAGTCTTGCCCCCCGAGTGCGATAGCACTGCCCTTTATCAGCGTCGCCACGCGCGAAAGCAGCGTGGCCGGAGGGCAAATGAGCAGGTCGCACTGTGGTGGGGGGCCTTCGCGCAATTTTGCGAGGAGTGCGCCAACGAGCGCCAAGCCGTCGAGGCCTGTTTTACCCGCGCCGGTGCCGTGCATCTTCCAATTTCCGGCGATGAGTGGCTTACGCGTCATATCTCCAACGCTCCGTTGAGTGGCGTTCTCTAACACGAAGGGTGCCCCGTAAGGAATTGTGGCGGTTGCCGTCCGCCAATCCATTGTTGCCCGCTACTTTCGCCGCTTCTATTATGCCGCGCCTCACGCGTCGATGAGCACCTACTAAGACTTTGAAATAGCGGACAATCACCCGCCCAGCGGAAAGATTTTGAAACGATGCCGGAGAAGCAGGAGAAGACACCCCTCAGAAAAATCGTGGCTCGCGTCGTCGTCGCGGTCATGTTCGGCATGCTTATCGTCAGCTTCGGCATCTGGGGCATCGGCGACGTTTTCCGCCGCGGCGGTCGGCTGACAGCGGTCGCGGAAGTCGGTTCGGTGCGAATCATGCCCCAGGAATTTCAAGACGAATACCGACGCGAAGTCCGTCGGTTACAGACGGTCCTTCAGACCGAGCTTGACGCCCAGCACGCACGCGAACTGGGCGTGCCCCAACGCGTGGTCGAGGAGATGATCGGCAGGGTTCTCTTCGATCTGGCGGCGCGCGATGCGAATGTCGCCATCGGCGATGCGACCGTGCGTCAATCGATCGTCGACAATCCGCAATTCCGCAATGCGCAGGGCGAATTCGATCGCGACCTCTTCCAGAATATCCTCTACAACGCAAACTATACCGAGGACCGTTTCGTCGCCACACTCCGTCACGACCTTGCGCGGGGCCAGGTGACGGAAGCCGTGGCCGCGGGCGCCACGGTCCCGCAAGCGCTCGTCGACCATCTCTATCGCTATCGAAACGAGCGCAGGGTTGCGGATGCTCTGGTCGTCTCTGCCGCCTCGGTCAAGGATGTCCCGACACCGACCGACGCCGAGCTCGACACCTACCGCAAGGAACATGCCGAAGCCTTTACCGCACCGGAATACCGGGCCATCACCGCGATTGAAATTCACCCGGCCGATCTGGCCGCCGACATCAAGGTTCCCGAGGATCGCCTCAAGGACGAGTACGAGGCCCGCATTGCCGAATTCCGTGTCCCCGAAGAGCGCACACTGCGCCAAATCCTCGTTCCCGACGAGGCGACGGCAAAGAAGGCCGCGGCTTTGATCGCAGCTGGCGAAACGTTCGAGAAGGCGGCTCAAGATGTAACCGGCAAGGGTCCGCTCGATCTCGGCACGGTGCAAGAATCCGATGTGGCCAGCCCGGAACTCGGGAGAGCGGCATTCGAAGCGCCCGAGGGCGGGGTAACCGCACCGGTGCAAAGCCCGCTCGGTTGGCACATCGTTCAGGTCGAAAAAGTGCTCGAAAGCCGGACGCAGACGCTCGACGACGTCAAGGACAAGCTTACCCACGACATCGCGATGCGCGAAGCGTCGGATGCGGTATTCGACGTCGGGAATAAGCTTCAAGACGCGCTCGGTGGCGGCGCCAGCCTCGAAGAGGCAGGTCAACGCCTCAAGCTCAAGGTTCAGAAATTCGAGGCCGTCGATGGAAATGGTAACGCCCCCGACGGCAAACCGGTTGACGACCTCGCGAAACTTCCGAAGCTGTTGTCGACCGCTTTTTCCAGCCAGGCGGGTCGTGTGAGCGATCTCATAGACGACGGCCAAGGCGGGTATTTCATCTTGCGGGTCGACAACGTGGTCCCGAGCCAGCTCCGCCCCCTTGCCGACGTACGCGACAAGGTGCTCGAGGCCGTGATGGCGGAGGAAAAAGGCAAGGCGGCCGGCAAGATCGCAGCGACCATACTCGACAAGGTACGAGGCGGGGGAAACCTTCAAGAAATCGCCAAAGAGGGCGGCTATACGTTCATGACGTCCAAACCCTTCACACGCACGGCGGAGGGTGCTGCCGCGGGCATGACGCCCGAGCTCATCGCGGCCCTCTTCGGCGCCAAGGTCGGCGACGCGACGATGGCTGCAACACCTCAAGGTGCGATGGTCGCCAAACTTGTCTCCATCGTGCCGGCCGACCCAAAGTTGGACGAAGCAGGGGTCAAGCGGCTGCACGACCAGATTGACGGCGCCATCGCCGGAGAACTCTTGAACGATTTCTCCGACGCCCTTCGCGCCAAGTACGGGGTGGAAGTGAATCAGAGCGTGCTCGAGAGCATGATCGGGTCATGAAGTCGCCAACATCAGCGACGATGCCATGACAATCAGGCCGGCGTTTGGCGAGTTCGCTCGCTCCTACGGCGCAGGTAAGCCGCAGGTCGTTTGGACGACCCTCATCGCCGACCTCGACACGCCCGTTTCCGCAATGCTCAAACTGGCGGACGGGCGGCCCAACTCATTCCTTTTCGAATCGGTCGAGCGCGGGGTACGCAACCGCTATTCCTTCGTGGGCCTCAAGCCGGACCTCATCTGGCGCTCCTCGCATGGCAAAGCCGAGATCAACCGCCGCGCGCGCGTCGACGCCAACGCATTCGAACCGTGCTCAAACCTTCCCCTCGAGTCCTTGCGCGGACTCATCGAGGAATGCCGGTTCGAGCTCCCCGCCGAATTGCCGCCGATGGCATCGGGCCTCTTCGGTTACATGGGCTATGACATGGTGCGTCAGATGGAGCGTCTGCCCGACGCGAACCCCGACGTGCTCGACATCCCCGATGCCATTTTTCTCCGACCGACCATCGTCGCCGTGTTCGACAGCCTCGAAGACTCAGTGACGATTTTCACGCCCGTATGGCCTGAAAGTGGCATCTCGGCCGAGCAAGCATTCGATCTGGCCCAGGAACGCCTCGCCGATCTTGTCGCCGAATTCGAGCGGAGCGTGACCTATCGCAGGGAAACCACGGCCGGTCATGCCGAGATTGGCGAGCCGCGTTCGAACGTGACGCGGGAGAGGTATCATTCGTTCGTCGAGCAAGCGAAGTCGTATATACGGGCCGGCGACATCTTCCAGGTCGTGCCGTCTCAACGTTTCGCCCTCCCCTTCAAATTGCCGCCCTTTGCACTCTACCGGGCCCTTCGCCGGCTCAATCCTTCGCCGTTCCTCTTCTACCTCGATTTCGGCGGCTTTGCGGTTGTCGGATCGAGCCCTGAAATCCTTGTCCGTCTGCGCGACGGCGTCGTTACGATCCGTCCAATCGCCGGCACGCGACCACGTGGCAAAGATGCCGCCGAGGATAAGGCTCTCGCCGACGATCTTCTCGCCGATCCCAAGGAATTGGCCGAGCATCTCATGTTGCTCGACCTTGCGCGAAACGACGTGGGACGGGTCGCGAGAATCGGCACCGTGAAAGTGACCGAGAAGATGCAAGTCGAATACTACTCCCACGTCATGCATATCGTGTCGAATGTCGAAGGCGTTCTCGACTCGAAGCACGACGCGCTCGCCGCCTTGATCGCGGGGTTTCCAGCCGGCACGGTGTCCGGTGCTCCCAAGATTCGCGCGATGGAGATCATCGATGAGCTCGAACCCGAGCGACGCGGCATATACGCCGGCGCGGTCGGCTATTTTGCGGCCAATGGCGCCATGGATACCTGCATCGCACTCAGAACGGCACTCGTAAAGGACGGCACCATGTATGTGCAAGCGGGTGGTGGGGTCGTCGCGGATAGCGATCCCGAGGCGGAATACCAGGAAACGCGCAACAAAGCCCGCGCGCTTGTTCGTGCGGCCGAGGAGGCCGTTCGGTTCGCGAGCCGGCGGTAAGTTTGCTCGACCTTATCCGCTCACCCTCGCTTGTTCCGCTGCGAGCTTCAATCGCATCACGGCACTGATCGGGACGAGAGCCAAGCCGCGAGAGGAGACGTCGGCAGTCCATTTCTCGAGGACGTCGAGGGTGGTGTCCCGCGGATGGCCGATCGCGATCGCATAACCGTAGTGGCGTGCCGCGCGCTCGACCTCGGCAAGCTGTGCCGCGACCGCCTCGTGGGAATCGACATTGTCGAGGAAGATGTCGCGTTCGAGGTAGGGCAACCCGGCTTGGCGCGCCTCGGCGGGACCGACGGTCGCACTTGTCGTGCGCGAATCGAGAAAGAAGAGCCCTCTCGCCTTGAGTTCCTGCATGACGACGCGCATGCCTTGGGCATCTCGCGTGAATTTGCTGCCCATGTGATTGTTGATCGCGACGTAACCCGAGAACTGCCCCAAACCCCAATTAAGATTTTCCTCGATTTCGGCGGCGCTCTCGCTCACGCGCAATGCATGGGGACCGGGGTCGACGCGCGGATTGTCGGGCTCCATCGGGAAATGCACCATGAGTTCGTGGCCGAGGGAGCTTGCTTCATGGGTCTGAACGGAAACCTCGGGCGCATAGGTCATGAATGAGAGTGTCACCGGGGCCGGGAGGCGCATTGCGCGTTCGGCGCGCTTGCGGTCGAGGCCGACATCATCGATCACCAGGGCGACGATTGGCCTTCCGTGCGTGTCGGGGATTGCCTGAGCATTGCGAAGCCAGAGCGGCTTCGGCCCCTCAATCGGCTTCGATGCGAAGCTCGACAGGCTTCCGAGCATTATCGGTTTGCCGTCGCGTTCCTGCGCACCCCCGCTTTGCTTGCCGGACGATGCCTCGGGAGCCACCTCCTCATAGACCACCCGCGGATCCTCATGGGACGTGATGAGCTTGGGTGTCGGGGCTGTCACAGCCGACGGTGGGGTCGTCTTGGCTGCTTCGGCCAGCTGATCGGCGAGTGGGATTTTGACGATATTGCTCCCGCCGTCGATTTTCGGCGCGAGTGCTGTTTTCCATGCCTCATGGGAACGATGTCCGCCGCCGGCAAGGACGCCGATCGCAACGCCGAGTGCAATCGCCATCCCAACCATGGCAAGTCGCCTTGTCGGCGTTACCGGTTTGCCTTTCATGGCCCTGTGGCCGCGTGCTGGGTGCGCGCGAAAACCCACGCGGAGCCGTTCCGCCGCGTCGGCTAGACGCCACCCGAGCCAGATGCTCCAGCCGGTCAGGAGCTTGGAGCGGCGGCCCGGGCCCCGCGACCGTTTCCCAATATGCTGTCGTGCACGCCGCGCCATCCCCCGAAATATAGTGGCATGGCGGTAAGATTGCACGCGCGACTGCATGGGCGTCAGGCGCCGAATTTCGAGTGCGAGGCGTAGGGTCCAAGGCCATCCCGTCCGTCCCACGCCAAGGTAATAACCCAAGGACCCCCTCGCCTTTCGCGCCCGTGGGCGACCTGTTATAACCGGATGACCTCGACGACTTGGCGCGAGCAGCGCGTCCGCGCGGAAACAACCGGGATTCCATAGGGCGTCCATGTATCTACTGATCGATAACTACGACAGTTTCACCTACAACCTCTTTCATTACCTGGGTGAACTGGGTGCCGAGGTGTCGGTATGGCGCAACGACGCAATCAGCGTGCAAGACGCCGTCGCCATGGCGCCCGAAGGAATCATTCTATCGCCCGGTCCGTGCGATCCGGATCGCGCCGGTATTTGCGTGCCTCTCGTCAATGCCGCGGCGGGACGCTTCCCCATTCTCGGCGTCTGTCTCGGCCATCAGGCGGTCGGCCAAGCCTTTGGCGGCCGGATCGTGCGCGGGCCCGTGCCGATGCATGGCAAGACGAGCCTCATTCACCACAACGGCCGCGACATCTTCCGCAGTCTTGCCAACCCATTTCCCGCGACGCGATACCACTCCCTCATTTGCGCCCACGAAGGCTTGCCGACCTGTCTCGAGGTCACCGCCCGGACGAACGAAGGAATCGTCATGGGCCTGCGCCATCGCCAATTCCCGATTTTCGGCGTGCAATTTCATCCAGAGAGCATCGAGACGGCGGAGGGCCATAAGCTGCTCGCCAATTTTCTAGCACTCGCAAAGCCCGGAGCGCTCGCTGCATGACGGGCGATCTCGCGGACCTCAAACAAATGCTTGCACATGTTGCGGCGGGAAAGACCCTTTCGCGCCAAGAAGCCGAGCTTGCTTTCGACATCATCATGTCGGGGAATGCAACACCGTCTCAGATGGGCGCTTTCCTGATGGCGCTCAGGGTGCGCGGCGAGACGATCGATGAGATTACCGGTGCGGCTTCGATCATGCGCGCCAAGGCGCAACATATCGCCGCACCCCCGAACGCAATGGATATTGTCGGGACCGGCGGCGACGCCCACGGCACCCATAATGTCTCGACCGCGAGCGCCATCGTGGTCGCGGCCTGTGGTGTGCCGATCGCAAAGCACGGCAATCGCGCGATCTCGTCCAAATCCGGTGCGGGCGACGTGCTGGCCGCCCTCGGCGTCAATATTGACGCAGCATTCGAGGTCGTCGAGCGCGCCATCGCCGAGGCCGGTATCGGATTCATGCTCGCACCGCGCTATCACAGCGCCATGCGGAATGTCGGCCCGACGCGCGTTGAACTCGGCACGCGCACCATATTCAATCTGCTCGGCCCGCTTTCGAACCCGGCCCTCGTGAAGCGATATCTTGCCGGCACCTTTGCCAAACAATGGGTCGAACCGATGGCCCGCGTGCTCGGCAACCTCGGCGCAGAACGGGCCTGGGTCGTGCACGGCAGCGACGGGCTCGATGAGTTGACATTGACAGGTCCGAGTTTCGTCTCCGAGTGGAAGGACGGCAAAGTCGCCAACTTCGAAATTTCACCCGCGGATGCCGGTCTCGATAGAGCGGAACTCGCCGAACTCAAGGGGGGAGATGCTCAGCAAAATGCCAAAGCCCTCTTCGCGGTGCTGAGCGGCACGCACGGCGCATTTCGCGACTTCGTGCTCTACAACAGTGCGGCGGCATTGCTGGTCGCAGGCAAGGCCAAGGATTTGCGCGCGGGGGTTGCCTTGGCCGCGACGGCAATCGACCAGGGACGCGCGCGAGCCGTGCTCGACAAGCTCGTCGACATCACCAACGGCCGAGCGTGACCATGGAGGACGTACTCGCAAAAATCTGCGGAGAAAAGAGAGCCGGGATCGTGACGCGCAAGGCGAGCCGGCCGTTGACCGAGCTGGAAGCGGTGGCGCGCGGCGCATCGCCCCCCCGCGGTTTCGCAAAACGCCTCGACGAAGCGATTGCAAGCGGCGGATACGGACTGATCGCGGAAATCAAACGCGCCTCGCCGAGCAAGGGCCTCATCCGTGCGGATTTCGACCCCGCGGCCCTGGCGCGCGCCTATGCCAAAGGTGGTGCCGCCTGTCTTTCCGTGTTGACGGACGAGCCCTACTTTCAAGGCAAGGACGAGCATCTTGTTGCCGCACGCGCCGCAGTGGCTCTTCCAGTGCTGCGCAAGGATTTCATCCTCGATCCTTACCAGGTGGTCGAGGCGCGCGCGCTCGGGGCAGATTGCATCCTTCTCATCATGGCCGCACTGGAAAATGAGACCGCGCTGACGCTCGCACATCTTGCGGGCGAATGGGGGATGGACGTGCTGGTCGAAGTCCACGACGCAAGCGAGCTCGCGCGAGCGCTGGATTTGCCGTGCCGGCTCATCGGCATCAACAATCGCGATCTCAAGTCCCTCAAGGTCGATATCGCGACGACCGAGCGACTGGCCCCGCGCGTTCCCAGGGAGCGGGTCGTCGTATGCGAAAGCGGGCTGGAAACGCCGGACGATCTTGCCCGAATGGCCAAGGCGGGTGTCGGTTGTTTTCTCGTCGGCGGATCGCTCATGGCGAAAGACGACGTGGAGGCCGCGACGCGCGCCCTCCTCGCCCACCCCACCTCGCGCCGCCACCGCGCGAGCGCATGAGGCGGCGCGTGGCGGGTCTCACCCACTTCGATAAGGAAGGCAAGGCGGTGATGGTCGATGTCTCGGCCAAGGCGGAAACCGCGCGTGTGGCTATCGCCAAGGGTAGCGTGCTCATGGCCCCCGCCACGCTTGAGCGTATCGTGGAAGGAGGCGTCAAAAAAGGGGACGTGCTCGGCGTGGCTCGACTCGCGGGCATCATGGCGGCGAAACGCACACCCGACCTCATTCCCCTTTGCCATCCGCTATCGCTCGACTCGGTCGAGGTGCGGCTCGAATGCGATCGCGCCCGAAGTGCCGTCGATATTACCGCCACGTGCAAGACCGTAGGCCGCACCGGCGTCGAGATGGAAGCGCTCACGGCCGTGGCGGTGGCCGCCCTCACCGTCTACGACATGTGCAAGGCGATCGATCGCGCAATGCGCCTGACCGACATTCGTCTTGTTGAAAAAAGCGGCGGTAAATCCGGAGATTACAAGGCGGATTAATGCTTTCAGTTGAAGAAGCATTGGCGCGCATTCTTGCCGTCTTCAGCCCGTTGGCGGCCGAACAGGTGAGCGTGGCCGACGCCCTCGGCCGCGTGCTTGCGGAAGACGTCATTGCGCGCGTGACCCAGCCTCCAGTCGCCGTCTCGGCCATGGATGGTTATGCCGTTCGCGCGGCGGACGTGGCAAAGGTTCCGGCGGCGCTTCAGGTCGTCGGCGTGGCACCGGCGGGTGGCGCATACGATGCCATCCTCGAGCCCGGCCAGGCGGTGCGGATTCTTACGGGCGGTCCGGTCCCCGCAGGTGCGGAAACGATCGTCATTCAGGAAAACGTCGAAGTGGCGGGGACCACGATCAAAGTGCTCGAAGGTGCCGAAGCGGGCCGCTTCATCCGCCCCGCGGGGCTCGATTTCAGATCGGGCGACGTCGGCATCGCGGCCGGCCGGCGGCTCGGCGCGCGCGACGTGGGCCTCGCCGCCGCGATGAACGTGCCTTGGATTTCAGTGCATCGCCGTCCGCGTGTGGCCGTGCTCGCGACCGGCAACGAGATCGTCATGCCCGGCGACCCGCTCGGGCCGAACCAGATCGTGAGTTCGAACGCGCTGGCTCTCATGTCCGCGATCGCCGCATGGGGTGGCGAGCCGATCAATCTCGGCATCGCCCAGGACACGCGCGAATCGCTGCAAGCATTGGCCGCGGGGGCGAAGGGTGCGGATCTTCTCGTCACGACCGGAGGCGCTTCGGTCGGCGATCATGACCTCGTGCAAAGTGCGCTCGCCGAACGCGGCCTCGCCGTCGATTTCTGGAAAATTGCCATGCGGCCGGGAAAGCCGCTTATCTTCGGCAGGCTCGGCGATACCCCGCTCCTCGGTTTTCCAGGCAATCCCGTATCGTCGATGGTCTGTGCGATCATCTTTCTCCGCCCAGCGCTGGATCGAATGCTCGGCCTTGAGGGGCTTGCCGAGTTGCCCGTGAGTGCCAGGCTCGGCCGGGACCTCGATTCGAATGACGGACGGCAGGACTATCTGCGCTCCCGCGTCGCGCGCGCACCCGATGGGGAATTGGTTGCGACGCCATTCGACGTGCAGGACAGCTCCATGCTCTCGCGCTTGGCACAGGCCGATTGCCTCGTGATTCGTCCCCCCCGCGCACCCGCCGCAAAAGCCGGGCAGCGCGTTCCCGTAATCCTGCTCGACGCGCATCTCGGCTCCGTTTAGGTCGGCGCCGCGACACTCAAGCGGCAAGCGGTCTCTCGTTCGGAATCGTTTTGACACCACTTTCACGCGTTCGGGTGGCGATTCCTGTTGACCTATTTCGTGAACTAAACTAGAACATGGGTGTATGTTTTGCTTTTGTTCTAAATATAGTGTTCG
>DASPOR010000126.1 GCA_035625915.1 Alphaproteobacteria bacterium
AAGGTCATCGTCGCCACCAAGTCCTACGAGGTGTCCGAGCCGACGGTCGACTCGCAGATCGTCGCCCTCAAGGCGAGCGGTGCGAACGTGCTTGTCGATGCAACCACACCCAAATTCGCCGCCCAGGCGATCCGCAAGACCTACGACATCGAATGGAAGGCGCTCCACATCCTCACCAATGTCTCCACGTCCGTGAGTTCGGTGATGCAACCGGCCGGCGTCGAAAAAGGCATCGGTGTGATCTCGTCCTACTACCTCAAGGACCCGACCGATCCGCAATGGCAGAACACGCCCGAATACAATGACTGGCTCGCATGGATGAAGAAATACAATCCGGACGTGGACATCGCGAACACGTTCGCCGTCTACGGTTACACGGTAGCGCAGAACATGGTCGAGGTGCTCAAGCAATGCGGCGACAACCTCACGCGCGAGAACGTGATGAAGGAAGCGGCCAATGTTAAGGGCCTCAAGCTGCCGATGTTGCTGCCGGGCATCGAGATCTCGACGAGCCCGACGGACTACGCGCCGATCAAGCAGATGCAGCTTCAGAAATTCGACGGCAAGACGTGGCAGCTTTTCGGGCCGATTATTTCGGGCGTTGGAAGCTGAGCGCTTCGGAGCGAGAACGGGGAAAAGAAGGATAGAGCAAGCGATGGCGGCGCTTTACGGCATGATGATGGATACCCCGCTGCTTCTCATCACCTTGCTCGAGTATGCAGCACGCTATCACGGCGACACGGAGATTGTGACGCGTACCGTGGAAGGGCCGATTCACCGTTACGACTATCGCCGTTGCTTCGCCCGCACGGCTCAGCTCGCACACGCACTCGGGCGGTTCGGGATTCGCGAGGGAGACCGGGTCGCGACCCTCGCCTGGAACACGCACCGCCACCTCGAGCTCTATTACGCGATCCCCGGAATCGGCGCGGTCTGCCATACGATCAACCCGCGACTGCACGACGATCAGATCGCATACATCGTGAATCACGCCGAAGATCGGATCATCTTCACCGACTTGACGTTCCTTCCAATCCTGGAGCGCCTTGCACCGGCCTTCAAGACCGTCGAAGCCGTGGTGGTCCTGACCGACGAGGCGCACATGCCGGCGACGTCGCTTTCCGGTCTGCGCTGTTACGAGGCATTCTTTGCTGGCTTGCCCGAGTGCTACGACTGGCCGCGGCTCGACGAACGGGCGGCTGCGTCGCTTTGTTATACTTCCGGTACGACCGGCCATCCCAAGGGCGTCCTCTACAGTCACCGCTCGAACATGATCTATGCGATGAACATCTGTCATCGCGATGCGGTCGGATATGGCTCCGCCGACGCCGTCCTGCCGGTGGTGCCCATGTTTCACGTGCACGCTTGGGGCATTCCCTTCGGTGCGCCGCTCGGCGGTTCGAAGCTCGTGATGCCGGGCGCCAAGCTCGATGGCGAGAGCCTCTACGCCCTCCTCGCCGACGAGGCCGTTACCGTGTCGGCCGGTGTTCCAACTGTTTGGGCGTCGCTCATCGACCATATGCGCCGCACGGGCAAGCGACTTCCGGCCCTGCGCTCGATCGGCATCGGCGGTGCTGCCGCTTCGCCGGCCATGATCGATGCATTCGAACGCGAATTCGGCATTCCCGTCATGCACGGTTGGGGGATGACCGAGACGAGCGCTTCCGCCACCAACAGCACATTGCCCGCGCGCGAACGGAACCTTGCCTACGATGAGCGCGCCGTCTACACGGCCAAACAGGGTCGAGGCCGCTGCTTCATCGATATCAAGGTGGTCGACGACGACGGTGCGGAGCTGCCCTGGGACGGCCAATCGGCGGGTGAACTCCACGTCCGCGGCCATTGGATTGCTCGCGGCTACTTCCGTGACGAGGCCGCGACTCACGCCGCCCTCGACAAGGATGGCTGGCTTCGCACCGGCGACGTCGCCACGATCGATCCGCGCGGTTATCTCCAGATCGTCGATCGTCTCAAGGATGTCATCAAATCCGGCGGGGAGTGGATCAGTTCGATCGAT